>CATPBS010000173.1 GCA_955652715.1 uncultured Candidatus Udaeobacter sp. | reverse complement strand
CTTCATGACGATGGGACTCTTTTATTTGATGCTATCGCCGCTGCCCGATCGGTTCTCCCTTGATCACCGGCTGGTAAAAACAAAACCGAAGGATCCACAACTCTTGGGCTTTTGGCGGCGCGTTTTACAGGTGCACCTCTGCCTCGTTTACTTTTTCGGAGGCCTGGGAAAATCCCTCGGCAATGGTTGGTGGGACGGATCAAATCTCTGGCGAGCGCTGACACGACCACCTTTTGACATCATTTCACCAGATATTCTTATTCGATTTAAATACCTTCTGCCAATTCTCGGAATTTCAATCGTTCTGATCGAACTTGGCTATGTATTTTTGATTTGGATGAAAAAGACCCGGTTCATTTGGCTAGTTTGCATTGTGGGAATGCATATCGCCATCGGGCTGACAATGGGAATGTATCTTTTCGCGCTAGTCATGATCGTATTGAATCTTGCCGCCTTCGGCGCCGGTCCCGGATTTGCGGAGCGAAGTTCGCGAAAGATCCGGCAAAAATTCGAGCGATCAAAACAAACGCAGTATCGATGTCTGGCCTAGGTCGCGGAGGCGTAGCCCCCCGAATGGAGGCGCACAGGCACGGAGCTGCAGGCGCTAAGACCAGGTGATTAAACGCAGTTCGTGCGCCTGCATTAAACAGGGATGGGTGGGCACGACGCGGACGCTAAAACCGTAAGTGCCGCTCTCGGTGGCGGGCACCGTTCCCTGGTAAATGTAGTTCCCGTTCCCATCAGGCTGGCTGCTTTGATTTAGCACCGTGGCGGAGGGATTGCGGATGTCGCCGTTGTCCATTTCGCCGTGATACGCTTCCACGCGCACATGTCGGGGATCGACGGCGCCGAGATGCACGCGCGCGCTGATCTGCAGGGCTTCGCCAACCAAAATGCTTTGTCGATCTTTGTTGGCTACTTGCACGTCGGAAATCTGGACTTGCGGCCAATCCTTCCGCATCTTCGCTTTCCACTGGCTCAGTTGCGTCGCGGTGCCGCAGCCGTCGCGAGAAAAATTCTCGTACGCCTGGGCGGCTGGAATATAAAGTTGCTCAGTGTATTCCTTCACCATCCGCTGCGTGTTGAAGACCGGCGTGACGCTGCGAATTGATTCGCGCATCAATTGCAGCCAGGCGAGGGGAAGTTTGCCGTCGGGTTTCGCGTAATAAAGGGGAACGATTTGATTCTCAAGCAATTGATAAAGACTGCTCGCGTCCACTTCATTTTGGAATTCGGTGGTGCCATTGTCGATTTCAGCGCCGATAGCCCAGCCGTTGCTGCCGTTGTAACCTTCGCGCCACCAGCCATCGAGCACGCTCAGGTTAATCCCGCCATTCGGCGCCGATTTCATTCCGCTGGTGCCGCTTGCTTCCAGCGGTCGCAGCGGATGATTCAGCCAAAGATCGACCCCTTGCACAAGCCGGCGCGCGATGTAGCTGTCGTAGTCCTCCAGAAAAACGACGCGATTTTCCAGGCCAGGTTCGCGGCTAAATTTGTAAACTTCCCGGATAAATGCCTTGCCCGCTTCATCGCGCGGATGCGCTTTGCCTGCGAAAATGAATTGCACAGGTCGCGTCGTATCGTTCACCAAACGCTTCAATCGTTCCTCGTCGGTGAATAAAAGTGTGCCGCGCTTGTAAGTGGCGAAACGACGCGCGAAACCGACGGTCAAAATTTCCGGGTCAAGAACGCGATTGACTTTGCGAATCGATTCGGGGGATTCGCCCATTCGCTCACGACGCTGTCGCTCCCGATCACGGACAAAGTCAATCAAGCGGCGTTTGAGTTTTTGATGTGTCTCCCAAAGTTGCGCGTCGTGAATATCGATGACGCCGCGCCAAAATTCCGGCTCAGTCAGATGTTCCTCCCAGTCGCCAAGGTGCTTTCGATAAAGCGCGGCAAATTCCGGCGCCATCCACGTCTTGGTATGAACACCGTTCGTGATGCTGGTGATCGGCACTTCGTGAACCGGAACGCCAGACCAGACATGTTTCCAAAGCGATCGAGTCACTTCGCCATGCAATTTACTGACCCCATTTGCGTGGCGGCTGACACGCAGCGCCAGAATGGTCATGCTGAACGGATCGTTCGGATCGACTCGTGTCTGTCCGAATGAGAACAGGTCGTCGAATGGAATGTTCAGTTCCTTCGCGAAACTCCCGAAATATTTTTGCATCATCTCGCGCGAGAATGAGTCTTGTCCGGCGGGAACCGGGGTATGCGTGGTAAAAACGTTGGCCGCCGCTACGACCTGAAGTGCCGAATAAAAATCGAGCTTCTTCTCCAGGACATTGAGACGGATGCGCTCAAGCGCCAGGAAAGCGGAATGCCCCTCGTTCATGTGAAACACATCCGGCTGGATACCGAGCGCGGTGAGTGCTTTCACTCCACCAATCCCGAGCATGATCTCTTGACGCATCCGCATTTCGAGATCGCCACCGTAAAGCTCGGCAGTAATCAATCGGTCCTCAGCGCTGTTTTCCGGAATATCGGTGTCGAGGAGGTAGACGTTTGTTCGTCCGACGCGCAATTCCCAAAGCCTTGCAAAAACTTCTCGGTCCAGGATCCGCACTGCAACGCGAAGCTTCGTATCACCCCGACGTACCTCGCGGATTGGTAAATGATAAAAATTTTGATTGAGGTTAATCGCTTCCTGAACGCCTTCTTTGTCGATGTGCTGCCGGAAATAGCCGTGCCGATAGAGCAGACCAATCGCTACGAAATTCAGATCGAGATCGCTGGCCGATTTGCAATGGTCGCTTGCGAGGATGCCCAAGCCACCGGAGTAGTTTGGGATCGACTCGTGAAAACCAAACTCAGCAGAAAAATAGGCGATGGGATTTTTGATCGCGCTTCCGGCTCCGGTTTTTCCGTACGTGTCATGGCGTCCGAGATACTTTTCGAATTCCTCAAACACCTGCTTTAACTCACGCAGAAAATTTTTGTCCTGCGCAAGTTCTTCCAACCGGGATTGCCGCGAAAGCTGCAGCATGCGCGTGGGATTATGATTCGTGCGGTCCCACAACTCGGGATCGAGATGCCGGAACAGGCGACGCGCGGAGGGTTCCCACGTCCACCAGAGGTTGAAACTCATCTCGCGCAGCGGCTCCAGCGTCGCCGGCAGGATGGGAGTCACATTGTAGGTTTGGAAAGTCGGCATGCGAGCCTGCAAAGGAAACAGAGCCGCACTTAATCAAGAAAAGTTCATCCGGCAAGTCGCGGATGACCAAGCCTGGTGCTGTTCTATGTAATCAGCGCGATCGTAGAGGACCCCGATGCTCTTGAGGTTCCGCCGAAACGTCAGCCTCTGCGGAGGTCGACGACCCCGGCTACAGGGCGCGGCGCGAGAATGAGTCCGAGAAAGAATCCAGCGATCAATCCGCACAGATGGGCCGCCATGCTGACTTGCGGGGTTGAAAGATCGAATACGATTTGGATCACGACAATCATCACCACGTTTGCCAATCTTTGTCTTGCATGCGGCGCGTGTCGATGACGCATCAGAAATCCCGCCCACGCGCCGACGATGCCCATGATTGAGCCCGACGCACCGATCAGCTGGGCCGGTTGCACGAGACCTATCAAGCTCAAACCCACAACGCCCGCGCCGGACGCAATCCCTGAAACAAGGTAACAGACGACGAACCGCATCGTGCCGATGGATCTTTCAAGCGGCGGCCCAAGAATATACAGCGCGAAGACATTGAAAAACAGATGGATGAAACCACCGTGCAAAAACAGCGCGGTGAAAAAACGCCAGTATTCACGCTGCACAACGACGGAGTAAAGATCGAGCGCGCCGACCCGATGTAGAACTTCGGGGTCGTTCCAATCGCCCACCGAGATCTCAAAGAGGAATGCAACCGCGTTGAGTAGAATAAAAATAAGAACAGCAGGCGCCTTTAAGAGCTGATTATCTTGATTGCGACGCGCAGTTTCGTACTCGATGGGAACTGAACTGAAAGCGGCTCCGTGCTTCGCCTGAGCTTCCAAGTGGCGAAACAATCGGACTTGGTCACGCAATTCACTCGTGGGATGCAGAATTTGAAGAGCCGCCCCGAGTTTTCTGGCCGATCTGTAATTTCTCTGGGCGGCGAGCTCGGTTATTTTGCGCGACCCAATTGTCGGAACGAACAGCAGAACAAACCACGCGCCGCCACCAATATATCCTGCTGTGCCACGCCAAAACATCCAGTCAAGGCCGGTAATCGCGAGAACGGTGAATGCGGCGATACGCCAGCCACCGAGAGGCGAACTGGGGCGCCATGCCCGGGCGAACACCAGCAGCGATGAAATCACTGCGAGAAAAAGAAGAATATGATTCAGATTCACGAGGTCGATCAATTGAGCGTTGGACGTTCGGCGTTGGGCGTTGGATGTTGGTTTCCGAAGCAGCAAACGCTCAACGCTCAACGCCCAACTCTCAACGTCCAATTCAGCTCATGCCCATCTCTGTCACCGATTATCTCGATGTCGTTTCATCGTGGTGTTTTTGGTCGGAGCCGACATGGGCCGAATTGAAAAAGCGGTACGAAGGGCGGGTCCAATTTCAGTGGAAGATCGCGTTGATGGATCCGAATGGTTTGCCAACTTCGCGCGAACAGGAGCAATGGTTCTATCGGCGCAGTGGAATGATGATGCGTTCGCCATTCATGCTCAACACCGACTGGTACGATCCCACTCTGCCGGAGTGGCTCGCGCCGAATTGCGTGGCCGAAGCTGCCAAGGACTTTGGTTTCACCGATGATCGAGTCCGTCTTGCACTGGCTCGTGCCGCGCTGCGGGAAGGGAAAAGGGTCAGTGACTGGGAAGTTGCCGCTCAAATCGGCGCTGGAGCAGGCGGCATCGATAGTGGGAAATTACTCGAGCGAGGGAAATCGACAGAAATCGAACGGCGCGTTCGCGCGTCGACGGCTGAATTTCATGCGCTTCAGATCACGCAACGTCCGGCGTTTGTCATCGATACCGAAATTGGCGACCGCGCGGTATTTTCCGGAGTTGTGAAACTCGAGCCGTTGACAGCCACACTCGATTCGATGCTCGACGACGCAGTTGCATACGCGGCGTACAAAGCGCATTTTGGCGATCCGCCTGCAAAGTGATCAAGATTGATGAGTCGAAAGGTCGAGACGTGATTCTCATGAGATTCGCCTTGCCAGCGCAAAATTGTTGCCTACAACTTCCCTTCAGCTTGCGATTTTTAATGCAAGCACTTCGTCGCGGTGAATCGCGGCCGCGTCGAAGCCAGAGTGCCCCGGCCTTTGCGAATGCTGATGCCGGGACTTGCGATAGATGGAAATACGGCGACGCGGCGCACTCCCGTTTCGCCGGTCAGGAGATTGATCTAATCTGCAACCACAAATTCGTGTAAACGGTCGGATTCGCGCTCGCGAAGTCCGGGTCATTCTGGGGTCCTCCGGTGAACAGCTTGGCGTCATGAAATTGACTGACGCCCTGCGCAAAGCTCAAAGTCTTGGGCTTGATCTGGTCGAAGTCGCGCCTACGGCCGCTCCACCGGTGTGCAAGATCATCGATTTTGGAAAGTTCCGATACGATATTTCCAAACACACCAAGGATAAAAAGCCGCCCAGCGCAAAACTGAAGGAAATCAAGTTTCGCGTTAACATCGATGACCACGACTATCTGACTAAAATCCGGCACGCTGAAGAATTTCTAGACCGTGGAAATAAGGTGCGTGTGCAGCTGCAATTTCGCGGCCGCGAAATGGCACACCAGGAATTTGGGATGCAGCTCGTGCTGAAAGTGAGCGACGATCTTTCAAGCATGTCGCAAGTAGAGATGGATCCGAAAATAACCGGTCGCAACGTCACAATGACCTTGGCTCCGCTGCCGGCGAACCGCCGGAAAAGGCGATTCGCGCCGCAACCAAGAACAGATGACGAACCGGAGCCTGCCGTTTCGCCGACTGGCACGTAATCGAATCGGCGCGCGTCCCGCTTTCAAGCGGCGCCGCCACGATCGTCAAGTTCCGTAAGCGCTGGAGTGTGTTGCAGCCGTGCTTGTTTTAGGCACCGGCGGAATTGGACAGGAGTTCGCAAGCGCCAACGCCTCTACAGCTTACGTGAACGACTATCGAATCTAGGGCGTGTGAGCGGGTGCGGGCGAGGTCTTCGCCGGACCAGTCTTAGGCGGTGGAGGTGGCAGCGGCGTGTTGGCAGATTGCCGCGCTTGCAATCGCGCCTTGCGGCTCAGTGCTTCCTGGTTCTTCGGATCGATCTTTAGAACTTTCTCGGTATCCGCCATCGAATTCTTGATATCGCCTTTCGTTTCGTAGATGTAACTGCGATAGAGATAATATCGAGTCTCGTTCGGTTTGAGCTTGATGGCCTCGGAGTAATCGGCCAGCGCCTTATCATAATCATTTATTTTCATTTCCACCGCCGCGCGTTGTTCGTAAATGCGCGGATCTTGCGGAGTCAATTTGAGGGCTTCGTCATATTCATTGATGGCATCCTGGAACCTCTTTTCGTTAGCGGCTGCGTATCCACGTTGTTGATAAACAGCCGAGAGTTCATCAGCGTATTTGTGATCGAGAGCAGTGGCTTTACGAAGAAGGTCGACGGCCTTGTCCCACTCTTGATTTTTGGAAGCCTCCGCGCCGTCTCGCGCGAGCTTGTTTGCTTCCTTGGCATTGGCATTTTTGTTGCCTTGTGCCTGGCATACCTGCGTAGCACCAAGGGCCAGAGCCGTGACGACGGCAAGAGCAAAAGATTTTTTCATGATTTCTGTTCGACGTTACTGTTCTTAAGGAATTCGAAACTGAGTGAACGAACAGTTGGCTGTAAGGACGACCGTTTCAAGTCCGTTTCGGAGAAAGAGCTTGTTCGATATCAAGTTTCGGCTAGGGCTCGGCTGGAGCAGGCTCACTGGGACCAGGCTCATCGACGCGCGTGATGCGCACGGCACGGCCGGTGGTGTCATCAATCTCGATCAGCGCTCCGCGCAAGCGCACCTCGCCACCGGCCACCGGGAATGACGACGGTAGATTCGAGATGAATCGATTCACAATTGGGTCGATGGCGCGTCCGAGGATGGAGTTGACAGGTCCGCACATCCCCGCGTCGCACAAAAAAGCAGTGCCGCCGGGGAAGACTTGCTCATCCGCTGTCTGGACATGAGTGTGAGTGCCGATGACAGCCGAGACCTTTCCGTCTAGAAATCGGCCCAGCGCGATTTTCTCACTGGTAGTTTCGCCGTGGACATCGACGACGATGTTCGCGGTCTCCTCCCGCATGTTCGTCACTGCTGTTTCAACGGCCCGAAACGGATTTTCCAAAATCGGCTGCATAAACGTTCGCGCTTGTACATTGATGACGCCGATTTTCCCCTTGGCCGTTTCCAAGATGATTGATCCGGTTCCCGGCGCGCCGTCGGGATAATTCACCGGACGCAGCAAACGCGGTTCGGTGTCGATGAACGAAAGAATCTCTTTCTGGTCCCAAATATGATCGCCTGTCGTGATGACTGAGACGCCGGCTCGCAAAAGATCGATCGTGATTTTTCCCGTTATTCCGCGGCCGCCTGCTGCGTTCTCCCCGTTGACGATGATGAAATCCAACGCGCGCTGCGATTTCAGCTCCGGCAACCGGGCAATCACCGCAGTGCGCCCCGGCTCGCCGACAACGTCGCCAAGAAAAAGCACCCTCAGCATTCTGCGACCATCGTATTGAAGAGGCCTCAAACGTCGATGTGAAAATTAATGACGAAACACAAATGACGAATGACCAATCAGTAACAAATGACGAAGCTCGAACGGTGACGTTTCGTCATTCAGGCTTCGTCATCCTTTCGTCATTCGCCATTCGAGCTTCGGGATTTCTTCTTGCCCTTCTGTCGATTTTTGTCGCCACCGCTTGTGCGGATAATCTCGGCATTCTCGGCGCGCGTCCGCGATGGAGTGTGCTGGAAAATTACCAGGGAACGATTACGCACGATGAATTCAATCAGTTGATCCGGGACGTTTATTGCACGCATGGATTCGCGCCCGATTTGATCGAAATAAACGACAAGACAGCGCGGGTCCTGACGAACCGTAAGCCGCAGAAATTTTTCACACTGCGATTTGCCGACAACGACAGCGGGCGCAAACCCGTGCCGCGGCTTTGGCGGCCAGCGAAATCGTTGCTGCCAGCCAAACCGGACAAACCCCTTGCCGGTTTGAAGATCGCGCTCGATCCGGGCCATCTCGGTGGGAAATGGGCAAAGATGGAGGAACGCTGGTTTCAGGTCGGTAGCAGCCCGCCAGTGCAGGAAGGCGATCTGACTTTGCGCGTATCGCTGCTGTTGGCCCCGCGATTACGTGAACTCGGCGCAAAGGTCTCCTTCATCCGAAATAGCAATGAACCGATTACCGCCAAACGGCCTGATGATTTCCGTGGACTCGCAAGAAAAATCCTGATCAAGAACGGCGTTCCACAGCCGCGCGCCAACGTTCTCGATCCAAAAGATCCTGAAAAAGAGCAAACCATTCGCTGGCAGAGCGAAATTTTATTTTACCGTTACAGCGAGATTCGACGCCGAGCGGCGCTAGTAAACTTCAAATTGCATCCCGACCTTGTGCTTTGTTTGCATTTCAATGCGGAGGGCTGGGGTGACCCAAGCAGTCCGACATTGACCGACACTAATCATCTTCACCTGCTCGTGAACGGATCCTATTTGGCAGAGGAGCTAGAATTTGATGACGAACGGTTCGAGATGATTCGGCGGCTTCTGAGCCGCGTTTACGATGAGGAATTGCCCTTGGCCGACACAATTGCGGCGGCAATGGCTCGCGAGAGTGGGCTGCCGCCCTACGAATATCCGACGACCAACAGTACGACTAAGGTCGGCGCGAGCGGTTACGTGTATGCGCGCAATTTGCTCGCGACGCGGCTTTATCGTTGTCCAGTGGTTTATTGCGAGCCCTACGTCATGAACAGCAAGGACGCCTTCGCTCGTATTCAAGCTGGTGATTACGAAGGAATGCGCCCGATCAACGGTGTCCAACGTAAAAGTATCTTCCGCGAATACGCCGACAGCGTCGTGGACGGATTAGTCGAATACTATTCGAAAGCGTGCACCGTGACCGCAAGGAGCGGCGGTCTCTAGTCCGCCGCTCTTTCTGAAATAGGGTTCGTTGTGTCGGCGGACTAGAGACCGCCGCTCCTTGGTTACAACACCTCAATCGCTTCCCGAATATCTTTGAGTGTCACGTCGTGGGATAAATGCGCCGACCCAATGCGCGGCGCCACAACGAACCGGATTTTTCCGCCCTCGAATTTTTTGTCGAACTTCAGCGCGCTTAAAATCTTCTCGCGCGGAAAATTTGATGGCAAGCG
>CATPBS010000172.1 GCA_955652715.1 uncultured Candidatus Udaeobacter sp. | reverse complement strand
GTAGTAGTCGGCCATTGCACGGCGGTGGGATTTTGCAGTACTACTTAAGAGGGGATATTCGCTCCCTCTTTCGAGATAGAATGCTTCGTCGCGGCGAAGAAGGAAAATTAACAGAAGGAAACGAAGGTAACGAGATTTTAGGAGCTAGAGCCGGCTCTTCCGAAGAATCTTTGTTTCCTTTGTTATCTGTTGTTTAAAGGTCCGGGCACCCTCCGTACGTCCAGGCACCGAATCTGCGTCTACGGAAATGACACATCATCGGGCTGATTGAAGGATCCTAACCATGTCCGGGCTTATCGGAACAGGATCTTTGCCATCATGCCCTTATCTTCGTGGCTTAGGAGATGACAGTGGAAGAGCGACATGCCGCGAATGATGGGATCAGTAAAATCCATAACCAGATCGACAGAGCTGCCGTAGGAGACATTCACGGTATCGACCCATACCGGATCTTTCACTGGATTTTCGCCGACGCGATAAACCAGAAAGTGGACTTGATGGATGTGAAACGGATGCACCTCTCGGGTTGGGTTCATTACGCGCCAGTGGTGCAGCGAACCGACATCCACTGTCAGCATGGGACCGGAATTCATTTCGAATTTCTGGCCATTTATATAGAAGCCCTGTTTGTCTTCAGTGAACGTGACAACGAATTGCGGCTCGCTGGCTTCGACGCGTTTCAGAACTGTGGGCGGAAAGCTCGCGTAGACCGGAGCTCCGCCGAGCCCAGGGCGGGCCTTAAGACTTGATGGCTGGGCCGAAACCATATCGGCCAGGACCATGGCGGGATTAGTATCTCCATCCGGACCGCTATCGAAGCAGCGTGAACGCAACGCAGCATGCGAATCCGTTGGTGGTCCGGCGACAATTGCTTCCACTCTCCCGGGCCGGTGGAACTAAAACGTGGCTCATCGATCGCCTGCGGATCGAAGGATCGTGGTAGGCCAGGGGCATGCCATCAAGAGCCACAACCTCGAGCGGCTCTGAGTCTAGTTCCAAATCGGCATAGCGATCCGGACTGGCGTTCACGATCCGCCAAAACTGGCGCTCTCCTGGTGAGATGTCGATCTTAGGACGAAGAGTTCCGTTCACGGTGAAGGCTCGTTGCGGATCCGTTGGCGCGGTGCCGCATTGCGTGGTTTGCATCGCGACTGAGTCCATCACAGTTTTTCGTTCAGCAGCATCGCTGGGTAGAACAAGATCGCGCAGCACCAAAATTCGCTCCCGCATGTGAAGCACTTCGGGCACGTAACGTTCGATGCCTTCAACAACGATAGCTCCTGACATTCCATCAAGATCCTGAACGTAGCTTTCGCCGTGCGCGTGGGTGTGATACCAATACAGTCCTGGAGGTTGCTGCGGTGGGATCTGAACGGAATAATGCAGTGTCTCACCGGGTGAGGCCATCATGTCCAGGACATCGTCCTGCGGTGCATTTGGCGAGACGTGCAAACCGTGAAAGTGAAGATTTGTCATCTGCATGCACGGATGCCCGACACAATCCTCTCTTGATTGGGCGGCGAGCTCATTTTTATATTCGACGTTCAGAATGCTTCCCGGCTGCACCCGGATCACCGGTGGCGTGTTGTTGCCTCGATAGCGAAATTCGGATTTGCCGGAGACTGGATCTGACGCCGCCACCAGCGTCACCGGCGTGCTTGCTTCTGGCGGTTCAGGAAGTATTCGGTTCTGCCCATTTGCCGTCGCAATTGTTAGGCAGACAGATGTGCAGAGCGCGAGTTTTTGCAAAATTTGCATGGGAAAAGCTACGGGTTGGCGAATCCTGCCGCGACGGCGCGAACGTAGAATTTTGTAGTGCCACCACCGAGGTGATTCGCGTTCCCCCTTTCGAGTTAGCGTTGAAATTATGGCGACCGCAAAAACGAAAGTTGTTTGTAGGGCGTTTCTGCGAAACGCCTTTCGAAGGTGGCGTCTGACACAGACGCCCTACAATCGGATAAATACGCCTACAACTGAATCAGCCCGCGGCGCGTGGCGTTTGCGACAGCTTCCGTCCGACTGATCACGTTCATCTTGGCAAAGATGCCTTTCACATGCGACTTGACTGTGCCTTCGCTAATAAAGAGAGCCGAGCCGATCTCTTTGTTGCTTTTGCCTTGAGCCATCAGCTTGAGCACATCGATTTCGCGTTCGCTCAACGTTTCGCCGCTGACGCGCTGCGCCAGCTTGGCCGCGAGCTGCACGGGCACGCAGGTTTCGCCTGCATGCACTCGGCGGATGCAATCCATCAGCGCTTCGCGCGGCGCATCTTTGAGCAAATAACCTTTCGCGCCGGCTTGAATGGCGCGGTAAATATCTTCATCGCCGTCAAACGTCGTTAGGACAATGATTCGCGCTTTCTCATCGCCGGAACGAATTTCTTTGATCGCACCGACGCCATCGAGCTCCGGCATGCGCAGATCGAGCAACGTCACATCGGGATGCTGTTGCTTCCAAAGATCCACCGCTTCGCGTCCATTGCCCGCTTCGCCGATGACAGTCATGTCTGCTTTGCGACTGATAAGTGAAACTAGGCCCTCGCGGACTACGCTGTGATCGTCAGCGATGAGGACACGAATGCGCATCTTTTTTGGCGCGCTCGTCGAACTAGACGGCCGTGACGACTTCTTGGTTTTGCCAGACTTCGCTGTGCCCTTCTTTTTCAATGTCATAATATTGACTCTGTTTCCGGGGACAATGCGATAACGATTTTTGCGCCTTGAT
>CATPBS010000171.1 GCA_955652715.1 uncultured Candidatus Udaeobacter sp. | reverse complement strand
GGGCGAGATTTGAACTCGCGACCTTCAGGTTATGAGCCTGACGAGCTACCAGGCTGCTCCACCCCGCGTTTCCAATATGTCGATCCAGGGCACGAAAGCAAATCCCAAAAACGATTGTCGATGTACGATCGCGTGCAAAGAAGCACTTGCTGCGACAAACTGCGTGGGCAAGATATACGCCGCGCGATTCGAGCGCGGGAAATAAACGTTCCAGCGTAGCTCAGTGGTAGAGCGGTCGGCTGTTAACGGCAATCTGGAAGATTATCCCAAATTGCGCTGAAATGATCTCACGCGTTTTTACCTATGAGAAATGGCATGGCTCGCCGTTTCTCACGTTATCCCAAATGCGCTAAAAAAACTTGGCGGGCGGATAAAATGGCGGATAAAGGAAAGTCGTGGAGACCAATCACAGAGGATCGCTCGGCAAATGTTCATGTGAACAGTTCGGCAACAGCGCTGCTGTAGCGCGAGAAAACGCGCACAGAAAGCGTCTGAGGCTCGAAGCCGGTCAAGACAGCGGCTCAATGTTCCGAGCGTTTGTTGAGGCTCCCACGTGACAACTCGATTTCCGTTTCGGCTTGCGCACCTTCGCGATCTTCGCCGCTTGGCGCAGCGGCACCTTCCCGGCCAACGACGTCGCTGACGATGTCCTTCGCGTGCTTCGCGACGTCCAGCGCCTGACGCGCCGTGTGGACGCCGACCTTCGCCTCCTTGGCGAGGTTTTCCGCGGCGTCCCCCGAACCTGCCGTCGATTTCGACGCCAGGTCAGTCCGCGCCCCTTTGCGTTGCGCCGCTTCCTTCTCGAGTTGCGGCCCGCGCGGATTTTCGCGACCAGCGTCTTTGGCGATGTTCTCCACCGCGCGACCCTTAGTACTGGATTCAGTACTATGGGGACGACCCTCGCGCGATTTCACGCTAGGGTCGGCGACACCGGCCTTCATTCGCTCCGCCGCACCTCCGCCAGCCACTGCGCCGGCGGCGCTTTCATTAAGGGTTAAGCCAAGCGCGTTTCAGTGCGCCCCGTTGAGCAGCGGTTCGCTGAGTTCGTCCATCGCGATGGAGAATGCGCGCGTCCATTTGGCAAAGCTCGCGCCGTCGTCTTCAGAAGCCGGGACGGTCGCGACATCGATTTATGGACTTCTTCTCTCCCACACAACGTCACAAACGCCTGCACATTCATTGCTTCGCGTCTTTCGGCGCGAGCGAGGCGACGAGTTTCTCGAAACGCGGATCGCCGCGCAGTAGATCCCATTGAGGATCTAGTTTCAGTTCGCCGTAGGTCACACCATTTGCGATTTGCGCGGAGACCGCTAGTTGTTCGAGGGCAAGATCCTTCTCACCGGTCCAAGCGTAAATGACCGCGAGACTGCTGATCAACCCCGCCCCTGCCCCCGCATCCTTGGACAATGGCAGCAACTCACAAGCGCGGCGTCCTTCACGCACGGCGTCCTCCTTTCGCCCGAGAGCGGCGTCGATTCGACCGAGAAGGCTCCAGGCCGGCGCGTAATCGGGTTGGTCGCGTACGAGCTTTTCCTCAATCGCGCGGGCGGCGCTGAACGAGCTACGCGCCGTGGCTGGATCGTTAAATGTGCGGGCGGCAACGCCGGTAAACCATTCGCGTGGATAAATAAAGTTGCCGCCCGGTGAGATCCCCTCGGGCGGGATGGCAGCCAGAGCGCGATTGGCTGCGGCGGAATCGCGCTCGGCCATCGCGCAACGGAACAGAACGTCGGCAATCTTTTCAGCGGCCCCCGGTTCTTCTATCAGAATCGCAGAGAGCTCCGTCCGCAAAGGCCCGATATCCGCTCGCTCGAAGAACGGCTGCAAGCCGCGCAGGATTCGGGCAAAGTAATCGCGCGGCGAGACAGCGAGCGCGCGCTCCGCCAGCCGGATCGCGTCGGAGTAGCGGCGCAAGCCCCCGTAAGTAAACCCCGTCTCCTCGAGGATCCCGACGTTGCGCGGGTCCAACTCAACGGCGCGCTCTAGGTTCCTAGTCGCCTCTGCCCAGCGACCCTGACGACGGTCAATGAGAGCCGTTACAAAGTAGATGTCAGCATTGTTCGGGAGTGTGCGCCGAGCGAGATCCAGTTCGGCGCGAGCTCGGTCATAGTCGCGAAAACCTTGGTAAGCATAAACGGCCAGCGCAAGGTGGACTTCGCCGGCGTCTGGCTGGAGCCGAACCGCACTTTGAATCGCCGTATTTGCGAGCTCACGACGCGCGGGGGTGTGATCATAGCCCCCGAAGAACAGCCTCAGGTGCAGTCGGCCGAGCATGCAATAAGCGAGCGTGAAATGCGGATCCCGCACGACAGCTTCGTCGAGCAGGCGAACGGCTTGCAGCAGGCTCTGCTGTTCGGGCGCCTTGAATTCGAGTTCCTTGGCCTGCATGTAAAGTGCGTTGGCGGTAAGATCGGTAGTGGGTCGTTGTTCAATGGCGGTCTTTTCGTTAGGCGAAAGCTTGGCCTGAAGCTGGCCGGCAATCGCCTTAGCGATTTCACTTTGAATCACGAAAACATCGGCGAGATCGCGATCATAAGTCTGCGCCCAAAGATGCGCATCGGTCTGCGCGTCGATCAACTGAGCGTTGACCCGCACCTTGCCACCGGCGCGCTGCACGCTGCCTTCGAGCAGATGCGCTACGCCAAGCTGTCTCCCGATTTCGCGCAGGTCGCGCGCGACTCCGCTCTTATATTGCATCACGCTCGTGCGGCTGATCACTTTTAGGTCCGCGATCTTGGCCAGATAGGTTAAAATTTCGTTCTGCACGCCATTCACGAAGTAAGCGTTCTGCTTATCGTCGCTCAGGTTTTCAAATTGAAGCACCGCGATGCTTTTTTTTTCCGGCACAGCCAGCGTCGATCGCACGCGATAACGGGAAAATATTGCGATACCGGCGACGATTACCGCGAGCGCGAGCAACACTGCCGTCGTCATCGCCCAGCGCACGTGGCTGCGATGTTTCTTAAGCGCCAGGAATTTCTTTGGCAGCTGCGGATTTCCAACTTCATCCGAGTAAAGGTTGGTCACGCTGACGCGGACCCCGTGTTTCACTTCGCATGTGCCAAGAT
>CATPBS010000170.1 GCA_955652715.1 uncultured Candidatus Udaeobacter sp. | reverse complement strand
CAATTGAAGCGACTCGCGCGCCGGGTGTCGCTCGGCCTCGCCCGCACAGGGACGGTCTCGGGAAATGGATCTGGCGATTTGTTTATCGCGTTTTCAACTGCGAATCCAAATGTTGCGAACCCCGATCAAGTCACGCATACCGTGCAGACAATTCCTAATGACCTGATGGACCAGCTCTTCGCGGGCGTGGTGCAGGCCACGGAAGAAGCAGTCGTGAATGCGTTAGTCGACAATCATTCCATGACCGGCCGCGATAATCATCACGTTGATGCCTTGCCGCACGAACAGCTGCGCGAACTGCTGAGACAATACAATCGACGGCAGTGATCGATCCGCGTGGCGATGGTCGTTATTTCAGGGCTTGCTGTATCGCCGCCGGATCATCGAGCAAAATCCATTCGATGACCGAGATTGGCAGGCTGCCATTTTTGATCAGATCATCGTGGAATTGACCAAGCCGGAAATTTTCGCCGTGTCGATCTTTGTAACGGCCGAGCAAATTCATGACCTGCCATTTGCCGGTGATGTAGCTGATCTTTTGCGTTGGGCTTGAAGCTGCGCCAGCCGCTTCGCCTTCGGCTGCTTCTCGATCCAAGCCGCCCGCGTCCATGAAATATTTGACGGCTTGTTCGAAACTCCACCGGCCGGTGTGCAGGTTCACATCTACACCGATGCGAGCAGCGCGATAGCGCGACAGGCGAAGGATTTGTCCCTGTGCCGGCGAGTTGTTCGGATAAAGGCCGGTTCGCATCAACATCTCTTCGCCATACAGCGCCCAGCCTTCTACGAATACAGTGTCCTCGTGCTGACGCCTTATTTCGTCGCTCAAGTGATTCGCAACTGAGAGCTGGAGAAAATGTCCCGGAATACCTTCATGCCCGAGGATCGGTCGCGGGTCTTCAATCGCCGCGCGAATGTAAAAATTCGTCGACTCCGGATTGTAAGTCGGAATGAAATAGAATCCGGTGGAATCTTTGTCGTAAACACCGGGAGGATTCATGAAACCGCCGGGGCTAGTTGGCTTGAACGCCTCGGGCAACTGTCGAATTTGAAACGGTCCAAGGTAGTCCGGCAAAGTCACAAGATTATGTTCCTTCAAGAAGCTGATCATTTCTGCTTCGCGACTTTCATACGCTTTTAAGAACGATTCCTGATCAGGGGGAACCTGGGCGGCACGCTTTGGATCCGGATCGGCGAGTTTTGGATCGGGCAGAAGAGCCTCCAGCGCGCGGTAACGCGCGAGTTCCGCGCGTCCAATCATTTCCACCTCTGCCGCAGTGCGCGGGAGGAGCAAAACATGCTTGAGATAATAATTGTAGTTCCCTTCACCCATCGGTGTGAAATCGACCATTTTCGGCAGCCGTTTCTCCAGTTCATCGGCGTAGCCATGCATCGCGGCGAGCGCCGCATCGCGTGCCTTCAGTAGTTCTTCGCGCTCGCTTGGAGCAAGATCGATATCGAGCGCCATCAAGCTCTTATTCAAAAGCGGATCGATCGATCGCGCTGATTGGATCGCGAGTTGCGCGTACAGCTTTACCGGATTCTGCAAATTGCTTAGTCCTTGTTTTAACAGCGCCGGCATCTGCTTCAGGCGGGCGGTGGCAGCGAGCGCGCGTTTTCTCGGTGTGTCGTATTCCTTCTTTAGCAGCGAAAAGATCGCGTTCGTGCATTCGCTCGTGTAAATCTGCGGATTTGTCTGCTCGAACTTCAGGATGCGATTGCCGAAATCGACATTCTCCAATTGTGCGCGGAAAAGAATCCAATCGATGCGCGCGTCCTTCGGCCAGCTATCGGTTTTCATCGCGCGCACCTTGTCTAACAGCGAACGCACGTGCGCGGCGCGCTCCGCGATTCTTGCCGGCGAATAATCAGTCAGCCGATCATCCCACGTGTGCAGTCCAGCGTCACTGCTGCGAACAGGATAATTTTCATTCCGCCACGCATAATAATCGTCCGCCATTTTACGCAGAACGGCAGCTGCTGCGTCTGCATTCTGATTTTTGAACACATCCGTGTTTATGCTGGGGGTTGATTTCGTGATTAGTGCCTTGTTCGACACATCGGGATTCCGCTCCGAGGGCGACTGCGCCCCGGCGATGTTGAGAGCGATTACCGTCAATCCGGAAGCGAACACCAACAAATTAGTCACACGCATGAGGCCAAGTGTAACGCCCCACGCCGGATCGCAAAACAAACAATGCTGTAGCCGGAAGCGGCTTGTCACGCTGTAGCCTTGGGAACGAAGGCGGACGAGCCGGTTTTCACTCGTTCTCTTCCAGTTCCTCGAGCAATCGTTGTTTGAGATGCCTGCGCGCTGCCTTTTTGATCGCGCGTCGCTCTGCTGCTACCGCTTCCTTCTCCGCCTCGCGTTCTCGCCGTGTTCGTGGCTCGGTGGCATGCGGCAAGTGCCTGGTCTTCGGCCGATGCGCGCCCACTTTTCGCTCTTTTGGTTTTGCGTACGGATCCATCAAAAAGCTTAGCGGCTCTTATTCGCGATAGAAAACAGGGGAAGCGCGGCAAGTTGAAGGCTGACTGAAAACGCCGCGACCGCTAGGATTGATCTGTCGTAAAGCAATCCCATAACCGCGCTGCCGGCAAACCACGCGATCCCGTATCCGGTATCAAACAACCCAAATGCCGTGCTTCGTTTCTGTGGCGGAATAACACCCGTGAGCATCGCTTGAAACAGAGAACCTTGCGCGCTCATTCCGATTCCCCAAAGGATCATTCCGATCAATGCAGGGACGGATGAGCCCAGAAACACAAGTGGCGCAGCAGCGGCGGAAATAAGAAAGGCGAACAGCGAAATATTTGGGCCGAACCTGTCGAACAGCCGGCCCAGTGGGATCGAAGCGACCGCGCTGCTCGCCATTGCAATTGCATAAAACACGGGAATTACATTTGTGGGCACCGTGTTCGCCTTCTGGAAATGAAAACCGATTAGCGCGAAGTCTGCGAAACCAGCGGCAATTAACGAGCCGGCCGCGAGATAAATCCAGTAAGCGCGCCTCAGCTTCGTCGTCGCAAAGGTGTCCGCCGCGCCTTCCTCCAGTTCGTGCGGACGTGGATGCCGCAATCTTGCCGCGACTAAGATCGCAAGGCAAAGCAAGGCCGGGATGAGTAACACACCGAATCCGGTCCGAAATCCGCCGTTAAGATAAAGAATTAGCGCCATAAGCAGCGGTCCGACCGTGGCACCCGCCTGGTCGAGCGCCTCGTTCAGTCCGAAAACCCATCCGGCGCCTATCGATCTCCCGGCGTACGAAAGCATTGCTTCCACAGTCGGTTTACGGATGCCTCGCCCGACGCGTTCTGCCACGACCAAACTCGCGGCGAGCGGCCATCGCGTAGTAAGTGCGAGCGCCGGAACGGCTAGCATGTTGATGGTATAACCCAGGAATGCGAACGCCCAGTGCCGGTGAGTTTTATCCGCGAAATAGCCCGAGACCGAGCGCAGCCCGTATCCCATCAGTTCGCCGAGACCGGCGACAAATCCGACAAGCGCCGCGCTCGCGCCTAGCGAGCCGAGAAATGGGCCGACGATTCCCCGCGCACCTTCATACGTGAAATCAGCGAAGAAGTTCGCGATGCCAACGATGACAACGAAGTGGAGCGCTGATCTATTTTTCATTTAACCACGAATGGACACGAATTAACACCGATTAAAGCAAGCAATCTCGAATCGAAGCACGAGTGACGGTTACGATTCAACGATTTAACCCTGCGAAAGCAGTTCGGCATTTCGTCATTCGAATTTCGTCATTTCAGTTAATTCGTGTTCATTCGTATTTATTCGTGGTTAGCGAATGAAGATCCTTGGAATCATCGGCGGTCTTGGGCCGGAAAGCACGGTCGATTACTATCAAAAGATCATCGCGCTGTATCGTGAGCGCACCGGCGACGGAAGCTACCCGCAGTTCATCATCAACAGTATTGATCTGAAGAAGGGACTCGATTTCATGGCGGCAAACGATCTTGCTCGCATGGCCGACTTTTTGCTGGAGGGAATCGGCAAACTTGCGCGCGCAGGTGCAGATTTCGCCCTGATCTCAGCAAACACGCCACACATCGTGTTCGATGAGCTTGTGCCGAGGTCACCGATTCCACTGATCAGCATTGTCGAAGCAACGTGTGCCGCTGCCAAAGCGCGCAACCTAAAACGGCTCGGCTTGTTAGGGACGCGCTACACCATGCAAGCCAGTCTTTATCCGAAAGTTTTCTCGCGAGAAGGAATCGATCTCCTCGTGCCGGACCCGAAGGATCAGAATTACATACACGACAAATACCTAAAGGAATTGGTTCCCGGGAAATTTCTGCCGGAAACGCGCGCCGGTTTGTTGACCATTGTCGATCGCATGAAAGCAAAGGACGACATCGACGGTGTGATTCTCGCCGGAACGGAGTTGCCGCTGATCTTACGCGATGCAGACCATCACGGAATTCCCCTTCTTGATACGACGAAAATCCACGTCGAAGCCGCTGTCACCGAGATGCTTTCGTGAGCGACGCCCTCAGCAGCATCAACCACTAATCAACACGAATCGACACCAATGAAAAGAGATGCACTTTCAACAGAACTTCGCGTTGGACGCGCCTTCTGCAGGTGACTCGAACGAGCCCGCTAACCGACGCAGCCAGAATCGGGTCCACCGGTACAATCAATTCGTGCCTATTCGTGTCCATTCGTGGT
>CATPBS010000169.1 GCA_955652715.1 uncultured Candidatus Udaeobacter sp. | reverse complement strand
CGGAAGTGCACCTTGATAAGCTTAAAAAGCAAATCACCGGATTGGACAACGTCGCGACTCCGCTGATCACCGCAGTGAGCGATCGCAACTTCTGGCCGCAAATTCTTGAAGAATTAAACGCGCGTCTTCCTGAAGCAGACATCTGGATCACCGAGCTTGCCGCAACTTCCGGTGGGAAACTGCTTGGGGCGCCCGAAAAACGCGCCGGGGAAAGTACGCCAGTTCCGTCTCCAACCGTTCCTTCATCGACGTCAAAAACCGCGGCTGCCGCTGGGAAGTTGATCGATGGCATCATCGTTCGCGGCCTTTACCTGTATAATCCCAAACAGCAGGAAATCGTCGTCGATTACCTTCGCAATCTGGCGACTTCGCCGTTTTTTGTTGTCAATCCAAAAACCCCGGAGCGTGTGATCCAATCCAACTCCGTCCCGAACGATACAGAGTGGGCGTTCCCGTATGAGCTTCAGCTGCCGCTGCGCAACCCGGTGAAACTGCCATGAAATGGTTTCAGCAAATCGATATTCATTCGTGGTTAAAAGCTGGATGAATACTGCATCCAACGCCGAAGATCGAAAAAGGAGGTTACCCGCGAATCACGCGAATAGACGCGAAAAAAATTGCAGGAAAAGAAAATCATTCGCGTCAATTCGCGTGATTCGCGGGCCTGCTTCTTTGTCATTACCTCGTCATTGGTCATTCGGACTCCGTCATTTTATGAATTCGTGTCTATTCGTGTTCATCCGTGGTTAATGCCATGAAGTGGTTTCAGCAAAATCGGGTGTTCGGCGCGTTTCTGATTGGGTTTGCAATTTGCGCCTTGCTGGCCGGCGCACTGCTTTACTGGAGATGGACCACCTGGAGTGATGCGAGACAAACATTTGATCGCGCGGCAGCAGAGCGGAACCGGCTGCTGCATATTGATCCGTTTCCCAACAACGCCAATTATCGAAAATTGCAGGGTTACCTCGAGCAATACAGCGCTGCGCTGGGCAAATTCAAAGAAGCCCTGAAAGCAGAGGTCGCCGCAGGACCGCCGCTCGCGCCCAATGAATTTCAGTCGCGCTTGCGCCAGGCGACCGTCGCGACGTTCGACAGAGCGCGTGTGAAAAATGTGAAACTGCCGGACAAATTTGAGCTCGGCTTCGATGAATTCACCAGAGCAATGCCTAACACAGCCGTAACGCCCCTGCTGGGACAAGAGCTGTCTCAAATCCAGATGCTCATAAACATTTTGCTCGATGCGAAAGTCGACAGCGTGACGTCGTTTCACCGCGCACCTTTGACCGAGGAACGCGGACCTTCCCCAACTCCCACGCCATCTCAAGGTCCGGGGGGAAGGCTGGCGACGGCGAGACCGACGGCGCCAACATTGGTGGAGCGCAACGTCGTCGACGTCACATTCAAAGCCGCGCCCTCTGCAGCGCGAAAAGCGCTGAACGAAATCGCAGCGTCGAGCGAACAGTTCTTCATCATTCGCACGTTGTACGTGCACAATGAAAAAGACAAAGGCCCGCCGCGCGTAAAAGCCGAGCCGGCGCCAACTGGAAGCCCGCAGCCGACCCCCGGCCAGCCCGGCGCAGCCGCGCCGCTGAATTTCATCGTGGGCAACGAGCACATCGAAGTCTCCGCCACGATCGAAATGCTAAGGTTTACCTTTTAACCACGAATGGACACGAATAAACACAAATGAGGCTGGGAGTGCAGATTTACCCGCGAATAACGCGAATCAACGCGAATGATTTCCTTTTTCTAGAGTCTTTTTCGCGTCCATTCGTGTGATTCGCGGGCTGCTGTTCATCATTCCTTCGTCATTCGGATTTCGTCATTTTCTTCGTGTTCATTCGTGGTTAATGATTGATCGTGGCAAAGGTCTTGGAGTGGATTAAGGCGCATTACGATCGCACCGCGGTCATCGCTGCGGGGTTCTTCCTTTTCATTTCCGCCGTCTCCATTTGGTGGGGCGCCATCCAGTTCGGCAACCGGCTCGTCACGCTGCAGGCGCCTCGGGCAAAAACTGCGTCGCCACCTCCCATCGCCGCCGAGCTTGATCGCGCAGCGGAGCAGCTCCAGCATCCGGCACAATGGAGAGGCAAAACGCGCTCGGGCCTTTTCGTTCCGGAGAAACATTTCATCGGTGCGGACGGCCTGCCGGCCACGCTGCAAAATACGCAGGTGCATCCTCCGGTCCCGAATGAGTGGTTCGAAAAATACGCTTTGCCGATCGAAGACGCCGATGTTCTCGACCAGGATCCCGATAACGACGGCTTCAGTAATTTCGACGAATGGCAGGGCGGCACCGATCCAACGGACAAAAACTCGCATCCGGATTACGTCACAAAATTACATTTGGTGTCCGCCACCGAGGAACCGTTCCGATACATTTTTTCGTCGCGGATCAAAAATACATTCGGCATTAACACCATCGACCAGAGTGAGCCGACGCAATTTCTGAAGGTGGGCGACGTCATCCGCGGCACTGACTTCAAGATCGTCAAGTTCACGGAAAAACGCGCACGCAATCAGTACGGCACCAATGTGGATGTATCGGAGATGCTCCTCGAACACCCGCAGAGTCACGCGCAGGTCACGCTGGTGAAGGAACAGGTCGCCACCTCGCCGCAATCCGTCGCCACTTTCGTTTACACCTGGGGCGGCCGCCGGGAATTCGACGTGAGAAAAGATCAGCAATTTCCTCTCGCCACCGCTGAGGGAAAGCAAACCTACAAGCTGATCGATGTGCAGCCGGACAAAGCCGTAATCGTGAATACGCAGAACCCAAATGCGCCGATCGAGATCGGTTTTGCCGCGCCGTGAGAATCTTAACCACGAATGAACACGCTTTCGCCGAGGCTTCGGCGGGCAGGCACGAATAGACACGAATTGCAGCAACAACCACGGATATCACGGATAGGCTGTTGCCCCGAAACATTTCGCGGATTCTCCACCGATCACTGATGATCGATCACTAATCACTTCGCACTAGACAATCCGTGTCATCCGTCTCATCCGTGGTTTTCAAGAGATCCTTTTCTTCTCTCCGTGACCTCTGTGGCCTCTGTGGTGAAAACAAAGGCCAGAGCACGAAGTTTTTTGGACAAAATGAACAGAATTTTTCAGAATCCATTTTGTTGATTCTGTGAATTCCGTCCAATCCTCTGTGTCCTTAGCGGTTGAATGT
>CATPBS010000168.1 GCA_955652715.1 uncultured Candidatus Udaeobacter sp. | reverse complement strand
TTTCGTGGTTTCCAGATTCATTAAATCAAAACACCAAACCTCGAACATCAAACATCGCGTTAGCCAACACCTTGGGCGATAGACTCCGTGCGGCCAATATCGACATCTTGTTCGCCGTTTCCGGAAACCGGACGGTTGGGTGAATAGCCCCTGGCCGAAACAAATTCGCCGGGAAAAACGCCTTGAAGAATT
The DNA here is from genome assembly GCA_955652715.1 of uncultured Candidatus Udaeobacter sp. GTDB lineage: Bacteria > Verrucomicrobiota > Verrucomicrobiia > Chthoniobacterales > UBA10450 > Udaeobacter. Next base: position 2,810 of record CATPBS010000168.1, on the reverse strand, counting down.
TCTTTTACACGGAAGGTCAGGCCGTCGGTCTTGGTTACGCTCTGGATTTTCGGGTCGCAATAGCGGGCACGCAGAATGGTGGCGAGTTGCCCGAACCCGTAAAGTCCTTGATCGTTCATTTCGATTGTGACGATTCGCTTGAAGTTCGCGAAGATTTTCTCCAGCCCGTTCGGCAACGGATGAACGTGGCGCAAATGTATGGCCCCGATTTTTTCACCGTGCTCGCGCCCCATTTTTACCGCGTCGTGGATCGGCCCGTACGTCGATCCCCAGCCGACGAGCAGCGTGTCGCCTTCCTGATCGCCGTAAACTTCCGGCACCGGAATTTCTTCGGCGAGCTTCCTTAATTTATTGCGGCGCTTCGCCGTCATGGCCATGTGCAGTTTCGGGCTGCCGGTGGGGTGGCCCATCTCGTCGTGCTCGAGTCCGCCTATAAGTGGATATTTCCCGTCAAGGATGCGCGTGCCGGGCGGGATGTGCTGCGTGATACGCTCAAGATCGTACGGCTTGAAACCGCCCTCGCGCGGGGTGAGATCGGGCTTCGGATCGACCATCAATTTGGAAAGATCGGGTTCATCGAATGCCTCAATGCGCGTGGCGAGCGAGGTGTCGCTCAAAATGAAAACTGGCGTGCTGTATTTGCGCGCGATCCGGGCCGCTTCAATGGCGATGTAGAAACAATCTTCCACGGTCGATGCGGCGAGCACGACACGCGGACTGTCACCGTGACTGCCATAGATCGCCTGATGGAGGTCGCTCTGCTCGACATTTGTAGGTAAACCGGTGCTCGGGCCGCCGCGTTGAATGTTGCAAACGATGAGCGGAATCTCCGCCATCGACGCCCAGCCGATTGCTTCGGCCTTGAGCGAAATGCCCGGGCCGGCGCTGCCGGTCACCGCCAGATAACCCGAATATGAAAATCCGAGCGCCAGTGAAACCGCGCCAAGCTCGTCCTCGGCCTGCACAAAAATTCCGCCGTATTTCGGCAACTCGCGCCGGAGCGTTTCCATAATCGACGACCACGGCGTGATCGGATAACCAGCGCCGTAGCGCACACCAGCAGCAATCAAGCCATAGGCGAGAGCCTGATTGCCGTCCATCGTGATCTGTGCGCGTCCGCCGGGTTTCGGGATATGATCAAATCGATAATGTTTCGTCAGGACATTGCCGACCGGATAAGCGTAGCCCGCCTGGAACGCCATCAGCGCGGTGTTGACGATGCTCTCGTCTTTGCCGGCGAATTTTTCGGTGATCAGTTTTTTCAGTTTGTCGGCGTCGAGATTGAAAGTTTTTGCGATCAGACCGAGGACGAAAATGTTTTTGCCCTTGTCCTTGGCCGTGCCGCCGAGCGCTTCGACCGTGAGTCCAGTGATCGGCACGCCGACGTAAACGAAACGTTTGTCGTCGAGGTTCGGTTCGACGTTGTCGGAATCGTAAACCAACACGCCGCCTTCGCGCAGAAAATCGATGTGGTCCTGATAGCTGTGCTGATAAAACGCGACCAGAAAATCGGCTTCATCGCCGGCCGATAGCACTTCGCCCGAACCGATGCGCACCTGGAAGATCGAGGGTCCTCCGGAAATCGTGGAAGGAATCGTCATGTACGTCATGACATCGTGGTCGCTGCGCCCAGCCAACCGCGCGAGAAACGCGCCCGCGGTTTGAATGCCGTCCTGCGAATTTCCCGCGAGACGAATCACCGCATCCTGAATGTTTTCAGGACGCAGATCGGCGCGGTCCGATGCCGGCCCGCCGGTCGGCGCGCGGTTCGCCCCTTCGGTCTCTGGTACAACTGGAGTTGAAGTATTTTCTGGCAAAATTCGAAATCCTCGCGGTTAGCAATCTCAGGCAATGTTGCCGGTTTTGCCAGAGGAAAGTCCGAGCCAGGCTGCCTGAAGGACCGGCAATTGCAAGATCGACCCCAACGGAGCGCGTCCCATAATGATCAGCGAACCGGTGGTTGTGATTCGGCCTTTGTGTCGTCGGAGCCCGGTGGGCGATCAAGCCCGCGCCGCTTTAGCAACGGTTCGATGTAGGGATCGCGCCCGACGAAATTCTTGAAGAGCCCGAGTGCGTCCGCCGACCCACCGCGCGAGAGCAACATGGCGCGGAAGCGGTCGCCGTTCTCGCGCTTCAATCCGCCGTGTTCCTTGATCCATTCGACTGTGTCGGCATCGAGCACTTCGCTCCAGATATACGAGTAGTAACCGGCCGAGTAACCGCCGGCGAACGCATGTGAAAAATAAAAGCTGCGGTAACGCGGCGGCACCGGCGGAAAATCAACGCCGGCCTTGTGCAACGACTCCGCTTCAAACGCGACCGCTTCTTTTGGAACGTCAGATGGATTCAATTGATGCCAGGCCTGATCGAGAAGTGACGCCGACAGGTATTCGGTTGTCTTGTAGCCTTGATTGAATTTTCCCGCAGCGATCACCTTATCGAGCAACGCCTGCGGGATCGGTTCGCCTGTCTTGTAATGTTTTGCGTAATTCTTGAGCACTTCCGGCCACGTCGCCCACATCTCGTTGACCTGCGACGGATACTCGACGAAATCGCGCGGCACGCTTGTTCCGCTGAACCGCGGATATTTTACGTTCGAAAACATCCCGTGCAGCGCGTGGCCGAACTCATGGAACGCAGTGCGCACCTCATCGTGTGTGAGCAACGTCGGTTCGCTCGGCGGCGGCTTCGGAATGTTGAGATGGTTGGCGACGACCGGCTTGGTCGCAAACAGATCGCTCTGCTGCACATATGCGTTCATCCATGCGCCGCCACGTTTCGACGGGCGGGCGTAGTAGTCGCCGAGGAAC
>CATPBS010000167.1 GCA_955652715.1 uncultured Candidatus Udaeobacter sp. | reverse complement strand
TCGAATTGTCGACGTGACCGGGCGAGACGAGTGCCGCGATGACCAGCTCGCGTTTGACCGGCTCCGCAGCGGCGCTTTTTTCTGCGATCGCGATCTGCACAAGCTCGCCCGTAATCACTCCGAGCTTCTTCGCATAAGCAGGACTGATTAACGCGGCGTTGTCCCAGGTGAGCTTCGTAATGGGGTCCGGCAGCTCCTGAAGCCAGCCGTTATTGGCATAGCGGCCATCGTCCATCTCATAACTGCCCGTCAGCACAATCTCAGGCGAATCTGCCGTTGGCGCTGGTGGCAGCATCCACGAACTTTGGGCCAGCGGCCCCAACGCGTTCGAATTGAACGACGCAGTCTGATCACGCGGCTGAACGTGCGAAGCAAACCCGTCGTGGAGGAAATGGGACCACGCAGTTTGAAAATCGCCCGGCGGATTAGTTGCGCGGAAAGTTTCCTGCACCAGTTCGGGCCCTTCTAGTTTTGGGCCGCCAAGCAGCGCATTGAGCAGTTCAATTTCCGAAAGCCCGCCGAAAAGCGGCAGGATCATTGGTTGGATCGACAAGTAATCGCCCCCGGATGTCAGCGCGTCGCCCCACGATTCCAGATAATGCGCGAGCGGAATGTGCCAGTGGCTGAGCGCCGACGTGGCGTCCTCGTGATAACCGAGTCGCACAATTTCCGGCACCTTTTTTTGCAAATCAGCCCAGTCAAGCGGGAGCTTCGTCTCGTGATCCTGCACTAGACCGCGCTTTGCATTGTAAACCGGATCACCGCCGAGAATGAACAGTTGCTTGACGTGCCCGTCGTTTATGTCCGAGGCAAGCTGCGACATGTCTATCGTGCGCGGATTCTGCGGAATCTGCCGGACCAGCAGCGTCTGGCCGACATTCTTCAGCGCGGCGTTGATTGAATAAACGAGCAGTTGTACTGCGAGCGGCTGATTGGGGCCGGTCAGCACCAAACTTGCCCCTGGCTTTGCGAGAAGATCATTCGCCGCCTCGCTAAGCCATTGCTCATCGAAAGTTGCTTCCCCTGCTGGAATTTGCAGGTTTCCGACGACTCCACCCAGGCCGGCATCGTTTGTGCCGCCGAGAATTTTTTGCGCAAGCGCGTGCGTGAACGCGGCGATTTGGCTCGCGGGACAACGAAGCCGGTGGTCCGCCATTGCACCTGTGAGCGTGAAGCGATTCTCGACGACATAGAGCCGATTCATGGTGTCTTTCGCAGAATTCACTCTTCGCCGCGAAGTGAATGCGCGCACCGATTCGAGATCGCCTTGTCCGCAATCGATAAAATCGCTGTCCAGAGCAAGAATCACATCCGCGCGATCCAATTTCGGAACGAGCTGCGCGCCAGCCCCGAATGCGCTTTGCGCAGCAGTCATCTGCTCCTGGCTCAGCAGCGGTTCATAAACACACCAGCGCATGCTCGGAAAAACTTTTTCCAGTTCATTGCGCAGTCGTTCGCGTGTGGGCGAATGCGTTTCCCCGACCAGGAACGCAAGACCGTCGCCTTGTTGACTGGTCAGCGCGTTGCGAAGTGTTCCCAGGTAGCCGTCAAACTCGGCGCGATTACTCGTTTTTCCTTTGTGAACGAAGCGTCGCGAGCGCGACGGATCGTATAGATCGAGAATCGACGCCTGAACAAAGGTGTCAGTCGTGCCCCCGCTCGCCGGATGCAACGGATTACCTTCCAATTTGATCGGGCGACCGTCCACGGTCGTCGCGATCAGCGGAATTGCTCCGGTGCGTCGGGGCATCGCCGTGGCGTAGTACAGAAATTTTCCGGGAATCGTCCATTCGACGCTTTTGGTGAAGGGAACCAGATGCATTTCCGGACGCCGACAGCTCGTGAGGCCAACCCCAGCCAGCGCCATTGATGCGCCCATGAGTTTCAAAAAGTCGCGTCGCGACCATTCGTCGCCGTTCAGTTCCGCCGAGCCCGCGGGGAATTCGCGTTCCAACCATTGGCGAAATTCAGGTGTATCGCTCAACTCCCCAAGGCCTCGCCAATAATGCTTTCCGTTTACTGGCTCCGGCGGATGCTGGAAGACACGTTTCATCGATGGCACCCCTGACAATTCGTCGGCGGATTAATATTCCAACGCTCTTTCAACGTCTGGCCGATCTCGGTTTGAGTGAGCTTCTTCTTCTTTGCGAAATCTTCGCGCGCGTCGCTTGGGTGACCATATTTCTCGACAAACTCAACCGGTTTCACGTCTTCCGGTTTCCAATCGAGATTGAAAACCTGATCTTCGGGACGCAAGAAATTTTCGGGGTGCCGGTGGCATTCGAGGCACCAGGCCATGCTGTGGGGCTTGGCCTGATAGACCGCTGACATGTGATTGACCGGACCGTGGCAACTGAAACAACTGATGCCGCGATTCACATGCGCCGCGTGATTATAATAAACGTAATCGACCGTGCGATGAATCCACACCCAGTCTATCGGGTTGCCGCTCTTCCAGCTTTCGCGCACCGGTTCCAGCTTCGGATTGTCCTTTTGCACCTGCGTATGGCAGTTCATGCATATCTGCGTGTTGGGCACATTCGACTGCGCCGCCATCTCCACGAAGCTGTGACAATATCGGCAATCCATCCCCAATTGCGTGACGTGAATATCGTGCGGGAAAGGCACCGGTTGGATGGGTTGATACCTGACTTTGGTGTATTTGGGCGTCACGTAATACCACGTGGCGCCGGTCAATCCACAGACGAGCAAGATGCCGCAGACCACGAGCTTGATCGGCAGCCAATTCGTCCAGCGTGGAAAGAAATTTGCCATGGTTACTAATCGGCAGCCGCGCTGGCGGACGTGAGTTGGCACGCTGCCAACGAGCGAAAACTGTGATCGCGATGTGGCTGGTTCAGACGGTGCAAAGGGTTAAGGTTAATTGCTCGTCCGAGGGGTAACGAGGATTCTATAAATCCGCCGCGGGAGGGCAAAATAAATTTCGTCATTCATGTCGATCCAAAATTGCGTAGCGCAATCCGATCACGTCAAAACTTCGGCAAAGCGTCAAGCCCGTAAGATCAAAATTGATCTACAGATTTTGTAGGAGAAGCTGCCAGCTTCGCCTAAAAAATTGAATAATGTGAAAACACCTCGCCCGGTGCACTGGTTGTTTCTCTGGCTCGCCGTATTTTCTGTGACCGCAATGATTCGTGCTCAAGATGTCGATCTCGTCCTTGCGAACGGAAATATCTACACGGTGAACGAGAAGCAGCCGAAGGCGGAAGCGATTGCGGTAAAAGGCGATCGCATTGTTTCCGTCGGCTCGAGCGCCGAGGCGAAGAAATTTCACGCCGCGAAGCTTATCGATCTTCGTGGTCGCACGGTTGTGCCCGGATTGACCGATTCGCATTGCCACATCTTCCTGATTGGCGAGCGCGAGATACGCCTGAATCTCGAAGGCACGAACACACTTGAGGATTTGTTAAGCAAAGTGAAAGCGCGCGTCGCCCAACTTCCGCCCGGGAGGTGGATCACTGGGCGCGGCTGGATCGAAACATTTTGGAAACCACCAGAATTTCCCAACCGCCAGGATCTCGACAAAATCGCGCCGGATAATCCCGTTTTTCTCACCCGCGCTGATGGTCACGCTTCGGTCGCAAATTCCGTCGCACTAAAAATTGCGAAGGTCGACAGGAACACGCCAGACCCGTTTGGTGGACAAATTTTGAAAACGAATGGCGAGCCAAATGGAATGCTGCTCGATAACGCGCAGGAGCTGATTTCAAGAAACATTCCAAAGCCGACCGAAGCCGAGCGCGAGGAAGCGTTGCTGCGCGGAATCGATCGGGAGATCGGCTTGGGCTGGTGCGAAATTCAAAACGCCGGCAGCCACAAGGAAGATATCGAGCTTATCCGAAAAGATTTTGAAGCCGGCAAAATTAGAATCCGGTTCATTAACGCAGTTTATGGTCCAGGTGAAGATGCACAGAATTTTTTGCGCGAAGGAGCAACGATTAACGCGTTCGGCCATCATTTCACACAGCGCACGATCAAAGTGATTTTTGATGGCGCCTTGGGGTCGCGCGGGGCGGCCTTGCTCAAGCCGTACAACGATGCGCCAGAAACTTCCGGTTTTCTGACCGAAAAACCCGAAGAGCTTCGCCCGATGTTTGAAGAAGCGCTGCGCCGCGGAATTCAAGTCGAAACGCATGCCATCGGCGATCGCGCGAACCGGCTGATCCTCGATCTTTACGAGCAGGCATTCAAAGCTGTGCCGCCTGACGAACGAAAAATTCCTGAACCGCGTTGGCGCGTCGAGCACGCGCAGATTGTCCATCCTGCCGACATTCCGCGATTCGCCAAACTGGCCCTGATTCCGTCGATGCAGCCGTCGCACGCGATCAGCGATTTATTTTTCGCGCCGAGTCGGCTCGGAATCGAGCGGCTCGCGGGCGCTTACGCATGGCAGAGTTTTCTCAAATCCGGCTGCATTATTGCCGGCGGCTCTGATGCGCCGGTCGAGCGCGGGGAACCGATGATCGAATTTTATGCGGCAGTCGCGCGCAAAAGCACCAAAGGCGAATCGGCTGAAGGCTGGCATCCCGAACAAGCGGTCTCCCGCGAGCAAGCATTGAAGATGTTCACTATCTGGCCCGCATACGCCGCGTTTGAAGAAAACGATAAAGGCTCGATCCAAGTCGGCAAGCTCGCCGATTTCACCGTCCTCTCTGCCGACATCATGAAAATCCCGGAACCGGAAATTCTAAAAACGCATTGCGTGACGACGATCGTCGGCGGCGAGATTGTGTTCGACGGAACGAAGAACTAGACAGGATTTACAAGATTCGCAGAATCTGAACGCAAATCTGGAAGCCAGGAGACGAGAACTAGACAGAATTAACCAAATTCACCGAATGTCTCCTCTGTAGGATCGCCTTTAGCTTCTGTCGATTCTGTTCATTCTGTCCTGATCTTTAGCAATGGCAGGTCCACCACGAAGCTCACGAAAAGATTTGGACAGGATTAACAAAATTGACCGAATGTTTCGTCGAATCCGGTTTTAGATTCTGTCGATTCTGTTCATTCTGTCGAAAACGGCAGTCCGGCTCGGACTCAGTGACAAGTGCACGGCGCACATGTGCAGGGATGACACTTGCACGCAGCGGTCACGGTTTTGTGACCGGTGCCGGTTGTGGTCTTCTTGGAAGTGGTGCTAGTGGTGCGCGATTTGTCGCCGGTTCCGACTTTCTTCGCGGTGCGATGTCCACCTTCGCCGTGATGTCCATGCCGATCTCCGCCGCCACCACCAATCCCGCCGCCGATGCCGATGCTAACCGAACTGCCGATTGTTTTTAGAACATCGGTGACTTTGTCAGTCGTGCTCGGTGTCGGCTGTGCTTGGCCCGGTGGAGGGCAGGGCTCCAGTGCATAATTTTGGCCGGTCCTGGTATTCCTCGCGCTCTTACCATCTCGGCTCAATACCGCTACGCCCGGATCGTGCGCGTTGTTGTAGCCACCCACGATGTCTTGCAGGTCGTGGATGTGATTTATCCCAGTGGCTGGCACCGTAGGAACTCGCTTTCCGGTCTTCACGTCGATCCAGCAGCAATCTTTTTCTGCAAACGCCGTCTTGCTGAAGCCAAATACCAAGAGGAGCAAAGCGATTGCGCGAAGATTGCGTTCGAGGCTTTTCATAGTTTCATTTTGTGCGCTTACTTTGTTCCCAGAGGGAGGTCATTACTGTTAGGTTAGCGGTTTTGGCTCGGCCTTTGACAGAATCTTCTCTACCTTTTTCATCGCAGCGTGGTTCGGCGGGAAAGGCGGCAGATCGTTGCTCCCAGGAGGATACTCCAGTTGTGCCAGCGCCAACTCGAGCTTGTCTTTCATCGCCTTCGCGCCCTCAATTAAGCCCCGCGTCATGCGCCCCTTTCGGCTATTGGGAGGATCTCCTTCAGCGAGCCGACGCTTCGCTTGCGCAAGGTCGCCGTCAATGTGCAAGAGCAAGTCGTAGATGTCCCAGAGTGGCACGGTCATCGGAAAAATCTCGAAGAAGGCTTTCTTGAGCGCCCGAAGAAGACTCTGTATTCCCTCGAACTTCTTCCATTCCTGGGGCGTGCCGTCCGGCTTCTTTAAGATTTCAATCAGCGTTTTGAGCTCGGCGATCATGTCCTCGAGCGCCGATTCAGCACGCTCGGGCCAGCTATGTCGCGCGATGAGCCGGCGCATGTCCTTTATCGCGCGCCTCAACTTCTCGATGAGCTCCTTGCGGTCCTCCTTCGCCGGAGGATCGGTGCTATGTAGCCCAGTTAACAAGGAACCGACGGCGTCTACGAGACTATCGAAGTCCGAGAAGACGTCGTAGATCGCCGCGAACGGTACATTGATGCTGTCCTCATCGGTGACTCCCGGAAGCGCGCCGATAACTTTCTGCTTCTCGTTAATCGCATCCGCCACGTCGTCGATGGCATCCTTGTTCTTGCCTGCTTTGGCATTCGTGATCGCCTTCGCCAGCGCGTCATTTATTTT
>CATPBS010000166.1 GCA_955652715.1 uncultured Candidatus Udaeobacter sp. | reverse complement strand
GAAAGACGGGTCGGCAGCATTCAATACTCCCGCAGACGCCGCGAAAGCCGGCGCGATCACCTGGAATTACGGCAACTTCATTACGCTCCTGATCAACTTCGTTATCGTTGCAGGCGCAGTTTTTCTTCTGATTCGAGCAATTAATCACCTCAGACGTCCAACCGAAAAAGAACCCGACACAAAAGATTGTCCGGCGTGCGCGATGAAGATCCCCGTTAAGGCGACTCGTTGTCCCCATTGCACGAGCGAGCTCTCGCAGGCTGCCGCGCGTTAGGGTTGTAGCCAGCATCATTGATGCTGGCCTGAAAGATCACGTTCTCGACAAGTCCCATGCGGATCAGCCGTTCTTGCCCTAGGGAATTTCTGTAAATTATTGCTTGCCCTTGGCTGCTCGGGCTGCTATTGAGGGCGCGGTACTGCCAATGCCTAGATGCCTTAACCTAACGGTCGCAGGAGCTGTAGCTTGCTTTGTCGTGGGTTGTGCCACGCAATCGAAACCGACTCTCACGAGCGGGCGTCGCATACCAAACGTGCGCACTACTGCCTATACGCACAGCGAGGGAAGCGGCTGCCACAACGCGCTCGGCGAATATCTGTCCGGCCGGCACGTGATGAGCGCCGCGTCTGATTGGTCGCGCTTTCCTCTGGGAACCCGGTTCCGAATTGCCGATACGAACGAAGAATATGTTATCGATGATTACGGGACCGCATTGATTGGCACCGACACCATTGACTTGTACAAGTCGAGCCGGCTCGACATGAAACGCTGGGGCGTCCGCCACGTGGACATCGACATCTTGCAATGGGGCTCGGAGGAACAGAGCTTGAAGGTGCTAGCTCCGCGCTGCAAACACCATTGCGTGCAAAAGATGGTCGCGAGTTTGCAGCAGAAAAAAACACAGGGAAAAAAGGAACTGCTCGCCAGCTTGGACTCCAAAAAGCCGCAACCAAAGAAGAAGACCTAGCGGCTTACGCTTGCTTTAACAGGTGGGTCAGGCACGCCGGAATTTCGGCGCATGAAAATTTTCGTTGTTGGCGGCGCGGGCTACATCGGGAGCGTTTGCGCCCAGCTGTTGCTGGATGAAGGCCACGAAGTTGCCATCTTCGATAACCTGAGTGAAGGCCATCGGCGCGCCGTCGACTCCCGGGCGAATTTCATCCGGGGTGAGCTAGCCGACCGCGCGCAAATCGAGGCTGCGCTTACCAGCGCGCGCCCGGATGCGGTGATGCACTTCGCAGCATACGCACTCGTGCCCGAGTCAATGCGCGATCCCTCGAAATATTTCCGCAACAACGTTTCCAACGGCTTAAACCTGCTGGATGCGATGGTGGCAACGGGAGTTCAACGGATCATTTTTTCATCGACCTGCGCGATTTTCGGACCGCCCGAGCGGGTGCCGATCGACGAAACTGCGTCGCCGCGTCCGATCAGTCCATATGGCGAATCGAAACTGGCTTTCGAAAAAATTCTGCGCTGGTACGACGAGATACATGGATTGAAGTTCGTGTCACTGCGTTACTTCAATGCGGCCGGCGCCACGGAGCACTTCGGCGAAGATCATCGGCCGGAGACACATTTGATTCCCACCGTGCTGAAGGTCTCGCTCGGTCAAAGCCCGAATGTCGAAATTTACGGGACCGACTATGAGACGCTCGACGGCACATGTATTCGCGATTACATCCATATCGTCGATCTCGCACACGCGCATATTCTGGCTCTTGCCGCATCCGCCAGCGGGTTCTACAACCTCGGTACGGGCGGCGGCTCCAGTGTTCGCGAGATAATTGCAGCCTGTCGCAAAATTACCGCGCGAAAGATCGGCACGATTGAAAAGCCACGCAGACCTGGCGATCCGCCACGGCTTATCGCGTCCTCGGAAAAAATCAAAAAGGAGCTTGGTTGGCGACCTCAGTTCCAGTCGCTCGACGCGATCATCGAGAGCGCCTGGGCATGGCATCAGAAGTTTCCACACGGCTACGACGAGTAAAACTGAGCGTTGGGGCTGTCGCAGCAGACGTTCCGGTTTACTAGCTATTTATCGCGGAAGCGACAGCTGCTTCGACCGATGCGATTTCTAGATCACTGAGCTTCCCACTTTGTGCCCGAAGAACTCGGACGTTGTTATTCCTGGGCGCCCATACATTGGGATCAGTCGGACCAAAAAGCAGAACGCAATTTGCGCCCGCGGCTGCTGCGAGGTGCGAGATTCCGCTGTCGTGCCCAATGAATATCGAGCGCTCAAGCACCGCGGCCAGATGGGGCAGCGGTAAATTCTTGGCGAAACGGACCGCTCGATTTTTCCACTCGCGTTCTAATGCCTCCGTCACTGCTTTGTCCGCCTCGCCGGAAACGACGATGAGGGAAGGCAATTTTTGTGGCTGCCCACCTTTGTCTTGAGCGAGTGGAAAACCGTTCCTTGGCGAAAACAACGCGATCCAATTTTTCAGTGGCCAATTCTTTTCCGTGCTGCCGCTTCCCGGATGAATCGCGAGAAACGGTTGCTGTAAGTTCTGGAGAAACTCCCGGGCGAACTGTCGGTCTTCTAGTGAGAGGAAAATTCTTTCAGTAAGATCGGAAACTCTGACTCCCAGCTCTTCGATCGGTCGCGCAAGCTGCCGCGCAGCATGGCCGGCGGTTTCGACGATCTTGGCCGGTCCGCAAAGCAGATTTTGAACACCACACCGGCGCAGGTTTTTTTCAAAGATCCGGTCCGGATCATACAGATAACTGATGATCGAATCGAAACTCGCGAAATAACTTGCCAACTCCGCTGGCAATTCGGCGTTGTTGGCGAAGAAGCTCGAGAGCAGCCCGTATTCGATCGAGCGTACTGCTTGCGCGTAAAATCGGTTTTCCGCGAGCACCGCAATGTGCTTGTAACCAAGAATCTCGATGTGTGCATGCGGGTAGGCGTCACGCAGTGCCTTGAGCGCCGGCAACGTGAGAATGAAATCGCCAATTGCGCCGCCGCGGATCACCAGAATGCGCCGGAACATAGACTTCTAGTCTGTGCGCCCAGCCGGTTTGCAAGCGCTGTATGAAACAGCGGAGAACATCTCCGCTGGGCGCACAGGGCAAAAGCCCTATGTTCCTAGTATTGCGTAAACGCGAACGTCAGAATCACACCGCCATAAATGAACGCGATAGCATTCAAACAGCGCCACCGAAAAACGCTCCGGGTGCTCCAGTTAATTTGATCGCGAAGGGCGTATGGGATCGCGACCCAAAACAGGCCCGCAAGAATCAGCGCATAAGCGAAAACCGTTATTAGTAACCGGCTCGTTTCATAACGCAGAAAGGCCGCGTCGAGCAGTGGCTCCGCCGCCAGCAAACAAAGAATTCCAAGGGCGCGCACCGCGAGAAATTCGTCGACGAAACGCAGTACTAGTCCGTAACCAATTGGCAATGCAATGAGGAGCGGGCGCCGAAAGCCGGAGAATTCGCCCATCTGGATCGTGGCCACTAGCCAAAATGTCCAAACGAGACAAATCGTGATCAGGATAACTCCCGTGATGTGAGAGCGCGGAAAGCGCTGCACAACACTCGCGAAGTCGGGTTTTAGTAACCCGAGCAAACCGACTAAAACGAGAAACACGCCTGCGATGATTCCGGCGGTATGCAAAG
>CATPBS010000165.1 GCA_955652715.1 uncultured Candidatus Udaeobacter sp. | reverse complement strand
GTTTTGAAAGGATACGAATTAATTTCCAGCAATCCGCCGCCAATTTTCAAAAGTCAATTCCGTGGCAACGCTACTGCCACGGATCTCCGCTACGTGGTGGAAAAGCCTGAATGATCATCTGGCTTTTGTCATTCCGAGCGAAGTCGAGGAATCTCAATATTGCTTACGCTGTCTAGGCAATTTAAAAAACGAAAGATATCTCGACCTCGCTCGACATGACAAAGCTCCCGCGCGCTTCGGATAAAAAAGACCCTCTGGTCGAAGAATTCCTCCATTATCTCGCAAACGAGCGAAACGCATCGCCCCGCACGCTTAAGGCGTATCGCCAGGGGTTGACTGCTTTCGGTGGGAAAAACAAAACATCGTGGAAAAAATGCACGGCCGACGATTTTCGCGATTATCTCTTTGCGCTTATGAAGCGCGGACAAGCGCGTTCGTACGTGCGACTGCAATTCTCAGCGTTCCGTAGTTTTTATCAGTTTCTGGCGGCTCGAAAACAGCTGCGGCGTAATCCCGTCCGAGAAGTGCAATTGCCAAAAATCGAAAAAAAGCTGCCACTGGTCCTCACACGCCAGCAGGTTGAAGACCTTCTAGCGGCGCCAATGCGTGAGATGAAAAAACGCGCCGCACCGGTTTGGATGCCGCTGCGCGACGTCGCTATTATGGAATTGTTTTACAGCAGCGGTTTGCGGCTGAGTGAACTGGCTGGGCTTGATGTGGCTGATGTCGATCTTTACACCGAGTCTGTGCGCGTATTCGGCAAAGGTCGCAAGGAGCGCGTCTGCCCGGTAGGCTTGCCTGCATTGGAAGCGATCTCGCGTTATCGCGCCGCTGCGAATGTGCATGCAGGACCCCTATTCATGAACAAGGGGCGAAAGCGAATGTCCGTGCGCTCGATCTGGCTGGTGTTAAAACGCTATGTGCACCACACATCGATTCCAATTTCAATCAGTCCACACAAGTTGCGACACAGTTTCGCAACGCACATGCTCGATCGCGGCGCCGATCTCCGGAGTGTTCAGGCATTACTCGGCCATGCCAGCCTTTCCACGACCCAAATCTATACGCACGTGACAGTCGAACGGCTGAAGAAAGCGTACGCGGACGCCCATCCGCGGGCCTGATTTTACAACGCGCCTTAGCTCGCCGGCGCAGGCGCGCTACTTTGTGGTAGCGATTCGGGAACTTGGAACGACAGCTTCTCATCGACGGCCACAACCTCGACTTTGTCGCCGGCTTTGACGTTGCCGCGGAGCAATTCTTCCGCGAGCGGGTCTTCGAGGAAACGCTCCACCGCACGGCGCATTGGCCGCGCTCCATACTGCGGATCGTATCCCTTCTCGATGAGGAATTCCTTCGCGCTTGGCTTTAGGTCAATGTGGACTTCCTTGGCTTTGATGCGGGTGAGCACTTTGTCCACTTCCAGATCGACGATGCGCAACAGCTCCGGCTTGCCGAGAGAATGAAACACGATGATCTCGTCCAGCCGGTTGAGAAACTCGGGTTTAAAGACGCGCTTGGTCTCATCGAGAATTTTGTCGCGCATCGAATCGTAATCGTGTCCCTCATGGGGCGCCCCGAAGCCCATGACCGTCTGCTTTTTCAATAGCTCGGCCCCGACGTTGGAAGTCATGATGATGATCGTGTTCCGGAAATCGATCTTGCGTCCCAACGAGTCCGTGATTTTGCCGTCTTCGAGTATCTGCAAAAGCAAATGCATCACGTCCGGGTGCGCCTTTTCGATCTCGTCGAACAGCACAACGGAATAGGGCCGGCGTCGCACGGCCTCCGAAAGTTGTCCCCCCTCTTCGTAACCGACGTACCCCGGCGGTGAACCGATCAAGCGCGACGCGGTGAATTTTTCCATGTACTCCGACATGTCGATTTGAATCAACGCATCGGGGTCACCGAACATGAACTCGGCAAGCGTGCGCGCGAGATAGGTTTTGCCGACGCCGGTAGGACCGAGAAAAACAAATGAGCCGATTGGGCGCTTTGGATCTTTCAAATCCGCGCGTGAACGCCGCAAAGCTTTACTGATTGCAGTGACGGCTTCGTCCTGGCCAATGACGCGCTGCTTCATCTCGGCCTCCATCATGAGGAGCTTTTGTGTTTCCTCCTGCTCCATGCGTTGGAGAGGAACGCCAGTGACCTTCGAGATGATGTGCATCATGTCGTCTGCCGTCACCACCACCTGTTTCTCATCTCGCTCTTCGCGCCATTTGTTTAGAATGGCATCGAGCTTTTCCTTCGTTTGCTTCTCCTTGTCACGAAGGGCCGCAGCTTTTTCGAAATCCTGCGCCTTGATCGCTCCTTCCTTTTCCAACCGGATCTCTTCTATTTCCTTTTCGATATCCTTCACGTCGGGCGGCCGCGTCATGGCGTTAATACGGGCGCGCGCGCCGGCCTCATCCATGACGTCGATCGCTTTGTCGGGAAGAAATCGACCTGTGATATAACGGTCGGAAAATCTGACCGCAGTCTCCAGCGCCTCATCGGTGAGTTTTGCTTTGTGGTGCGCTTCGTACTTGGGTCGAAGACCTTTCAAGATTTGAATGGCTTCATCAACCGTCGGCGCATCCACCTTTATCGTCTGGAACCGCCGTTCCAGTGCTGCGTCTTTCTCGATATACTTGCGGTATTCGTTCATCGTGGTCGCGCCGACACATTGCAATTCGCCACGACTCAGCGCGGGCTTGATAATGTTCGACGCATCCATCGCGCCTTCAGCGGAACCTGCGCCGACGATGGTGTGCAACTCGTCGATGAAAAGAATCACGTTCTTGGAACGACGGATCTCGTCCATCACTGCTTTGATGCGCTCTTCAAACTGGCCCCGGTATTTTGTTCCAGCTACCATCAACGCCAGATCGAGCGTAATCACGCGTCTATCC
>CATPBS010000164.1 GCA_955652715.1 uncultured Candidatus Udaeobacter sp. | reverse complement strand
CTTTAGCCGCCGCAGCCTTCGACCATCGCACATCAAGGTCACGGAGTGTTTGCTCGACCGGCTGGCTACCGCTCAGACTTTCAAACGGCGAAACAGCAATTGGGTTTTGCCGAATCGAAGCCAGCTCGCTCTGTGCAGGTGTCGTCGGCGGTTTGGGTCGCAGCAGTTGGTAAGCAGAAAGGCCAAAGGCAATGACTGCGACGCCGATGATAAACGTCGCAAACTTGCGACGGCTCCAATACGGGATGACTTCATCAGGCGAAAGATCCTGCGTTCGCTTCAGCCCCTCCGGCGTCATTTCAAAAGACCATGAAACGAAAAGCGCCAGGGCAAAACCAACCGCGAGCAACACGACGAAGGTTGTAATCACCCACTGGGGGGCGTCGAGCATTGGCAAAAGAACCGATGCGATCTCAATCAGCAACCACGCCACAACCGCATAAGTCAATGCGACCCTGAACACGTTGCGCCGCCTCAGCTCGGCAAATAACGAGGGCTTTGTACTCATGACGCTGCGGGTAGACCAAGTTTGGCGAGCAAGTTCTTGTATCGGGGATCATCGCGCAAGCCGCGCAACAACGGGTCTACCAAAAGGCTGAGCGTGCCGCCATCGTGATTATCGAACGCGATTTGCAACCATTCGAAAGCTTTGTCTATCTCGTGTCGCACGGCATAAACCTCGGCGATTTGGTAGGCCAGGTTATCTCGGCCATTGGCGACAAGGTCGGCCAAAGCCGCGTCCGCTGCTACGCGGTCGCCGCGTACGTACTGTGCGAGCGCTAGTTCGAAAGGACGAAAGTTGTCGTCAGGCTCCAATTGCGCTTCGCGTAGCGCTATCTCGCCGTCACCACGGTGGACAGCAACGAGCACCTGCCATCGGTGACTGGAAGCCGCAGATGGCTGCAACTCTGCCACTTTGCGTCCAGCCGCCTCTGCCTCGTCAAGTTTTCCCGCATAGAAAAGAACCCGACCCAGGTTGAATTGCGTCGCAACAGATAAAGGATCGAGTTCCACCGCCTCACGCGCCTGTCGCTCGGCCTCTTCAATTCGCCCCACATAAACGATCACCCGCGCCAGCAGATCGTTCGCCGTGGGATTTGCCGGAGAAAGTTCTTTCGCGCGCCTTAGTTCGGTCAAACCTTCTGCAAACTTCCACTCGCCAAAAAAGCGGACCCAACCGAGGGCCGCGTGCGCCTCTGCCAGTCCAGGCGCGATGGCGACGGCTTTCTCGGCATCGTTGCGCGCCTTCGGGTACGCGGTCGGGCGCTGTCCGGTGAGGTCCCCAAGCATAGTCCACGTCTCGGCACGCTCTGCGTAAGCCAAGGCATAATTAGGATCGAGCTGGATTGCCTGGTCGAAGTAACTGACAGCCTTGCGATAGTCCTCGACGTTACGGCGCAGGAAATAGAAATGGCCTTGAAGATAAGCGTTATGCGCTTCGACGCTGTTCGTCGCCATCTGGCTCGACTTGTCCTGCGAACCGAGCAACGTCACTTTGAGTGAGTCAGCGACCGCCCTGGCGATTTCCTGCTGCACTGCGAAGATGTCTTTCAGTTCGCGATCGAACGTTCGCGTCCACAGCGTAATTCCATCTGCGGCGTTCACAAGTTCGGCTACGATCCGCACCCGATCGTCCTGTTTGCGCACCGTGCCCTCCAGAAGCGTACTTACACCCAGCTTCTCACCGATCGTCTTCGGTTCCTCGTGCCTGCCTTTGAAACGAAAGGAAGAACTGCGACCGATCACCTTCAGCCCATTGATTTGAGCCAGAGCGGCGATCAGTTCTTCTGATAGACCGTCCGAAAAATATTCATCTCGCGGATCACCGCTTTCGTTAAGCAGTGGAAGTACTGCAATTGATTTCGTCGGAATTCCTATAGCGCTCTCGCCACGCGAAAGCGTTGTCCTTTCGCCGGTGTACCTCCCGACGAAGAACAAAGTTAACGAAATCGCTGCACCAATAACAACGATGTAGATCCAGGCATAAGAATGACGCCGTGATTCCTTCGTGACGTCAACATCTTCGGTTCGCTTGAGACCTTCCGGCGTGAGTTCGAACACCCATGAGAGCACGAGCGCGATCGGCAGACCGATGATGATCAGCATGACGACCAACCGAATCACCCAGTTCGGAACATCGAAGACTGGAAAAACCTGCGCGATTCCCTGCGAAAGAGCCCAGCCGCCGACGATGTAAGCGACAGCAACTTTGTAAACATTGCGCCGCCTCAGCTCGGAAAAGAAATTGCCCAAATTCACTTTTTCGGTGTGAGGACTTCTTGAACAAGCGCCTCAAAGCGCGGATCGCCGCGCAGAAGATCGAGCATGGGATCGACTCGAATCCAGGCAGTATCGATATTGTCGTGATTGACGTACTCGCGCTCCAGGTAATCTATCGCCTTCATTTTTTCGCCCAGTCCGGCGTAAATCAACGCGATGATGTAGCCGCGGACGAATTGGTGTTTGGCCCGCTCGTCAAGCTCTTGAATCAGGTCCATCGCTTTGTCCTTTGGCCGGCGTCTGCGTAAGCCCGCCCGAGCAGTCCGAGAATTTCGGGGTCATCATCGAGCGAGCGCGCCTTCTCGTATTGATGATGTACGCGACCGCGACTTTGTAAACATTGCGCCTCTTCAACTCAGAGAAGAAACTGTCGATCTTCACTGTTTGACAAAAATCTTGTCCACCAACGCTTCAAACTGCGGATCGCCGCGGAGCGGGTCGAGCAGCGGATCAACCTTGATCCAGTTAAGATCGATGTTCTCACGCTCCTGGGAGCAGCGTTCCAAATATTGAATAGCCGTCGTCTTGTCGCCGAGGCCGATGTAAATCAAAGCGAAAAGGTAGCCGCGAACGAATTGGTGGTGCGCGGTCTCGCTTAACTTTCGCAAAATCTCCAGAGCCTGCTCCTTCTTTCCCGTCTCGGCGTAGGCCCGGGCAAGAAGGGCTTGAATTTCGGGATCGTTATCGAGCGATGCGGCTTTTTCGTACTCAGCGATGGCGCCGGTCGAATCGCCTTTGAGGTAAAGCGCTTCGCCTAAATTCCAGTGGGCATAGGCAAAATTTGGGTCGAGCGCCAGGGTAGACCGTAGTTGCGCGATTGCGTCATCATAGCGACGACTCAGCATCAAAGTGCTTCCGAGGTCCGCATTGATAATGAGTGAAAGCGGATCCAGCTCGACCGCGCGTTTACCTTCTTTGATCGCTTCATCAAACCGGCCCATGGTGACGAGCAGGCTGTTACTGAACCAGTGATGCGCG
>CATPBS010000163.1 GCA_955652715.1 uncultured Candidatus Udaeobacter sp. | reverse complement strand
ATTTGTGGGTCTAGTGGTGCTCGATGATGCGCACACTAGCAAACCGGAGTTGAATTATGGCGGACTTGTCGCGGGGCCGATCTTTGCGCGGCTCGCGGAGAAAGCCGCCCGTTATCTGGATCTTGAGCCGCATGAGGAGATTCGCAAAGCGATTCCCGTGGAGCGAGTCGAAAAAACAACGCCGTCAGAACGAGTCCGTAAGACTGCTGCGGCGGAACGAATCGCCTTAACCAATGCCTCGCGCCATTGAATGCCTCGCCCCGGGATGTTAAAGCCTCATGCAGCTCAAGACTCTTCTCGCCGCGACTCCAGTTCGCCAGCTCATCGGGCCACTTGATCGCCCGGTGGAAAACATCGCGTATGACTCGCGGCGAGTGCAAAGGAACACCCTGTTCGTGGCATTGCGGGGTGAGAAAACCGACGGGCATCAATTCATCGGTCAAGCCATCAGCAAAGGCGCATCAGTGATCATAGCTGAACGCGAGGAAAAAGATCCGCGCGTTACGTCTGTCGTTGTTGAGGACACGCGTACCGCGCTTGCTGATCTTTCGACGACTTTTTACGGATATCCGGCGCGCAAATTGAAACTGGCGGCGGTCACCGGCACGAATGGCAAAACCACGACGACGTTTCTCATCAAGCACATCTGTGAAAGGGCTGGTTTGCGGTGCGGATTAGTCGGAACGGTGCGCTACGAGATCGGTGAGCGCCTGCTGCCGGCTATCCGCACGACGCCGGAGTCGCTCGATCTACAGGAGCTCCTGGCGCAGATCGCCGGCGCGGGTTGTAAGGCGGTGGCGATGGAAGTTTCTTCGCATGCGCTTGCGCAAAATCGCACGCGCGGCCTCGAATGGAACGTCGCCGTCTTCACAAATCTCACTCAGGACCACCTGGATTTCCACGGAACAATGGGAAACTACTTTGATTCCAAAATGAAGCTCTTCGCAGGACTCGCGGACCAGAAAAGAAAGCGCAAACCTGTTGCAATTGTGAATATCGATGACCGCTATGGTCAGCAAGTCCTCGACAAAATCGACAAACGCGTGGCGGTTGTCACTTACGGAATGGGGACGCGAGCAGATTTTCGCGCTTCAAATTATCGCGCCGAGTTCAGCGGCACGTCGTATCAGCTGGATGCCCATGGCAAGAGCTACCTGGTTCGCCTTCCATTAATTGGCCGGTTTAACGTGACAAACTCGCTAGCGGCGTTAGCTGCAGCCAACGCTTTGGGAATCAACCTGCGGAACGCGGTGTTTAGTCTCGCAAAGTCACCGCAAGTGCCGGGACGCTTGGAAGTGGTGCCGGCCAGGCGGCAATTCCAGGTCTTTGTTGATTACGCGCATACGCCCGACGCGCTGGGGAACGTTCTCAAAACTCTACGGGAACTCGATCCGAATCGTTTGATTGCCGTTTTCGGTTGCGGCGGCGATCGCGACCGGCAAAAACGCCCATTGATGGCCGAGATAGCAGATCGCCTTGCCGACTACTCCATCATTACCTCTGACAATCCGCGCAAAGAAGATCCAAACGCCATCATCGCCGAAGTCGAAAAAGGATTTCGCTCGAACCGGTATGAAAAAATGGTTGACCGCACCCAGGCAATCGACCGCGCGATTGCGCTCGCGCGGGCGCGAGACATTGTGTTGATTGCGGGAAAGGGACACGAGAATTATCAGGAGTTCGGCGATTACACGATTCCGTTCGACGATATCCAGGTCGCCCGACGCGCGATTGAAGACCATCCCGTCGAATTTTTGTCATGATGATTCTGTTTTCCAATTTGCGAGCGCGTGAATCGCGCAGAATTCCAAGACGCGCGCACTCACGAATTCGCGCGCTATGAATCCGGTTCCACTTTCTCAAGTCGCGCAATTTGCTGGCGGCCGGATTTCGTGCGGCGACGAGACTGTCGTGATCGACACAGTCAGCACCGATTCACGAACGCTCAAGCCCGGCGAATTGTTCGTCGCGTTGCGCGGTGAAAATTTTGATGGGCACAATTTCGTCGAGTTCGCCGCAAAAGCTGGCGCGGCCGGGGCGATCGTTGAGTCCACTTGGAACGGGAAAATTCCCAAAAGATTCGCACTCATCCGTACAAAAGACTCTTTGCAGGGGTACCAGGAGCTCGCGGCCAACTACAGGAAATCACTCGCGTTAAATGTGGTGGCGATCACCGGAAGCAACGGCAAGACAAGCACGAAGGACTTTACCGCAGCAGTGCTGGCCCGCCGTTTTCGGGTCACGAAAACAGAAGGAAATTTCAATAATCATGTAGGCCTGCCCCGAACAATTTTGGAAGCCACCTCGGAGGACGAAGTAGCTGTCTGGGAGATCGGCATGAATCATCCCGGCGAAATCGCGGCGTTGGCGAAACTGGCAGAGCCGGATGTGGCTATTATCACCAATATTGGTGTAGCGCACATCGAGTTCATGGGTTCGCGCGAAAAAATTGCGGAGGAAAAAGGGGCACTTGCAGCGGCCGTTGGCACGCAGGGAACAGTCATTTTGAATGCGGACGATCCATTTACCCAGCGCATCGCGACCCGCGCGCGCGGGAAAGTGGTTTTAGCCGGTACCACGGCGGGAAACATCCAAGCCGGTGAAATTAGCCAGAGCGGAACCGGAACAGATTTCACAATTCTAGAGGGCGCGCATCGCTGCCGCGCGCAGTTGCCTGTGCCTGGCCTGCATATGGTACAAAATGCGCTGCTGGCGATTGCCGCCGGTCGTGTGTTTGGTCTGTCGCTGGAGGATTGCGCCGCCGGACTCATTGCTGCGCCGCTCACTAAAGCGCGTTTGCAAATCAAGGATGTCGCTGGCGTGCAATTCCTTGACGACAGCTACAATGCAAATCCCGATTCGATGAAGGCAGCGTTGCGCACACTGATTGAACTGGACACCGATGGAAAACGGATCGCAGTCCTGGGCGCAATGTGCGAGTTGGGCGACGAATCAGAACGTGGGCATCGCGAGGTGGGCGAAACCGCGGCCGCGCTAAAGATTGATCAATTGATCGCGATTGGCGACGCCGCGGCTGCGATTGCCGACGGTGCAAGACAGGCCGGGTTGCGAAAGACGAACGTTGTAAACTCGACATCGGAAGCCGCAGAACTTTTGAATGAGATCGCCGCACCTGGTGATCTTATCCTGATCAAAGGAAGCCGCGCCGCGCGAACGGAGGAAGTGATCGAGCATTTCGGGCTTCGTCATTCGTTATTCGTAACTTCGCCATGATGTACTACCTCCATCGGCTGAGCGATCAGTTCATCGGATTCAACGTTTTCCTTTATGTCACCTTCCGAGCCATTGCCGCGGCGGTCACGGCCTTCCTCGGCACACTGATTTTTGGCAATTTTATCATTCGGAAACTGACGGCGCTGAAGCTGGGACAGCCGATTCGCGGAGCGGCAGAAGTTCACCGTCTTGCTGAGCTGCATGGCGTTAAGCAAGGCACGCCTACCATGGGAGGCGTGCTGGTTATCGGAGCCGTTTTCGTATCGAGCGTTCTCTGGGCTCGTCTGGACAACCGGTTCGTCTGGTTGGCCCTGTTCAGCTTGGTCTATCTAGGGGCGCTTGGCTTCGCCGATGATTACCTCAAGGTAACCAAGAAAAAATCCGACGGCATCAGCGGCCGGATCAAACTCTTTTTTCAAATCGCTCTTGCGGCAATTATCACCGCCGTTTTCCTCACGAATCCGTTGTTGGAAGTGCAGGCGCGCTCTCTGTACGTGCCGTTCGTTAAGGCGCCGGTCATTGCAAACATGAGCTGGTTTACGTTCGTGTTTTTTGCGCTGGTCATTGTTGGTTCATCCAACGCGGTGAACCTCACTGATGGGCTGGATGGGTTGGCAATCGGTTGCACTATCACCGTGGCCTTTGCGTATGCATTGCTTTCATACGCGGCTGGCAATTTCCGAATCGCGGAATACTTGCAGGTCCCATTTTACCCGTTCGCTGGGGAACTGACGGTCGTCTGCTCGGCACTGATTGGGGCGGGCCTCGGTTTTCTTTGGTTTAACTGCTATCCAGCTAAAGTTTTCATGGGAGACACCGGATCGCTGGCCATCGGCGGGATGATGGGCGTTGTGGCGATCTGCTGCAAGCAGGAGTTGCTATTGGTAGTCGTCGGGGGCGTTTTCGTGATCGAAGCCGTGTCGGTGATTGTGCAGGTGTTGAGTTTCAAACTGACGGGCAAGCGATTTTTCGTGATGTCTCCGCTTCACCATCATTTCGAGCTGACCGGTTGGAAGGAAAGCACCGTCATCGTTCGATTCTGGATCCTTTCAATCATCTTCGCCCTTTTTGGCTTGGCCACGCTGAAACTGAGATGAAGAACGGGCGCTATAAAAATCAGAATGTCGCCGTTCTTGGCGCGGGGTTGAGCGGGAGCGCAGCGGCACTTCTGCTCAGGTCGGAGGGCGCAGAGGTCACGGTGCTCGATAGCGCCGATGAGAAGAACTTACTCAAATCGACCCTGGATAATCTGCGGACACAAGGTGTCCATGTGATCTGCGGCGCTGCGGCTGATGAGGATTCGACCGCATATCACATGGCCATATTAAGTCCGGGCATCGATCCGGCTTCGCGATTGGCGCGCAATTTTTTCTCGCGCGGAATTGAAACCATCGGCGAACTCGAGTTGGGTTGGCGGTCCTGCGAAATTCCGGTCATCTCTGTTACTGGCACGAACGGCAAAACGACAACGACCGAAATGCTGGCTGAAATGTTGAATGGCTGCGGTCAGCGAACAATTGCTTGCGGGAACATTGGCAAACCGCTTTCAGAAGTGGCGCGCGAAAAGCAGCCATTTGATGTGCTCACAGTCGAGGTGAGCTCGTTCCAACTGGAAGCGATTCGTACCTTTCGCCCATCTATCAGCCTCTGGCTCAATTTCGCTCCCGACCATCTCGACCGGTATCGCTCCGTGTCTGATTACCGCGCGGCCAAGCTGCGCATTTTCGAGAATCAGACCGAAACCGATGTGGCAGTGATAAACGCAATCGAAACATTCCCTGGGATTCGCCCGCGCACGATCACCTTTAGTGCTTATGTAGATCAAGCAGACTTCCGCGTCTCGCAAGGCGCGATCGTTTATCGTGACGCAGCGGTCCTGCGGCTGGCGGATACCAAACTGCGCGGGTTGCATAACATCGAAAATTTAATGGCGACACTCGCCGCCGGCTTGGCGCGTGGCTTGTCATTTCGCGAGATGGTGCCACCGCTATGCGCTTATAAGCCGCGTCCCCATAGATGTGAATTTGTGCGCGAACTCGACGGGGTCGACTACGTAAACGATTCCAAGGCGACTAATCTCGACGCAGTGGAGAAGGCGCTGCTTGCGCAAAGTAAACCAGTCATCCTGATAGCCGGCGGCAAGGACAAAGGTTTTAGCTTTGATCCACTTCGATCCCTCGTGGAGGAGAAGGTCAGATCGACGATTTTGATCGGCGAAATGGCCGAGAGTATCAGCCGTTCCTGGAATGGTGCGGTCAAGTGCGAAATCGCAAATTCGCTCGCGGATGCAGTTGAGCGCGCACATGCCAGCGCAAGACCGGGAGAAGTGGTTCTTTTTTCCCCGGGCACATCGTCCTTCGACATGTTCAAAAGCTATGGTGACCGAGGTGATCAATTTCGCGCGCTGGTGCGGGCCCTGCCCGCAGCAGCTTCCCGCAGCGATACTGACGCGGCGCTGGCTCAAACAGACCGATGAAAATCCCGCAACTCTTCAGACATAAAAAACTGCTGGCCGCGACCGCGCGCCGCGCCTCGGCTGCCTCCGCCGGAATGGATTTCGAGGACATCCCGGAACCAAACATGAAGTTGTCGCGGGCGTTGCTGATAGTTCTGCTCTTGCACGTGGTTGCCGTGTCGGGAATCATCGCGTTCAACGCGATCAAGACGCGAGAGAGCTCATTCGTACCGGCAGCTCCAGTCAATACGGAAAACAACGTGGCTGACACCACGGGAACGCTAGTTCACGCGGATGTCGCCAAGCGACGGCCTGCGGTCTCGCAAAAGGAAATTGCGCCGCGTGACGATTTGAAACCTTCACATTCAATTTTGAAGGACGAACACGCGAAAACGCCTCGGTCTTCTGGAAAAACTTACACCGTAAAGAAGGGCGATAATCCCGTGACAATCGCAAAGAAACTTAAAGTCTCTTACGACGATCTGCTCGCTCTGAACCACATCGAAGATCCGCACAAATTGCGGATTGGCCAAAGGCTGCTGATTCCAGCTGCGGCGACCAAAACAAAAACCAGGAAAGTCAACCAATGAAGCCGCGAGGCAAAAGCAGTTTTGGTGTAGGGCGGACGTTTACATCGTAGTTATGCATCGTAAAAGCGCTTACATCCTTTTTCTCGCAGTGCTGGGACTGCTCGTGATCGGGATTGTCATGCTTTTCAGCACGAGCGCATTTGCCCGCGACAGTCATGGAGACGTTTATTTTTTTATTAAGCGGCAGGCGACGTGGTTTGCAGTTGGACTTGCGGTCTGCATCTTTGCAGCGCTGATCGATTATCATTTGTGGCAGCGGACATGGTGGCTTTGGTTCGCGCTGGCGCTGGCGGCTCTGGCGCTTTGCTATGTCCCGCACATCGGCATGCGCCTGAACGGGTCTCGCCGGTGGATCGGCTGGGGCCCAATTACTGTTCAGCCATCGGAGCTGGCAAAGCTGGCCGCAATCGTTTTTCTCGCCGCCTGGTTTGCGCGATATGAAAAATCGGACCGCAAGCTGCTCTCGGGATTCATTGTTCCGCTTGCGATCATCAGCCTGCCAGCTGCGCTTGTGCTGGGCGAAGTCGACTTGGGAACAACGGCCTTGATCGGAACAACGGCGTTTGTGGTAATGTTCGTTGCCGGGGCCAATCCTCTGTGGCTCGGTACTCTATCGCTCGCCGGCCTTGGTGCTCTTTTAATCGTTGCTACGCAAATCTCCGAGCGGATGGGACGGCTCTCCGCTTTTCTTCATCCGCAGCATTTCAAGGAAGATGCTGGTTTACAGCAGATGCAGGCACTGATCGCGTGGGGAAGTGGCGGAATGGAAGGGCTCGGCCTGGGCAACGGCCGGCAGAAGATGCTTTATCTGCCCTACGCGCACACCGATTTTATTTTCCCAATTATTGGTGAAGAGCTTGGGCTGCGGTTTAGTCT
>CATPBS010000162.1 GCA_955652715.1 uncultured Candidatus Udaeobacter sp. | reverse complement strand
TTGCTGGCGCGGTCGTGTCGGTGGTGAAAGATGGTCAGGTGTTATTTCAAAAGGGCTACGGCTACGCTGATGTCGAAGAGAAAAAACCGGTGCTTCCTGGTCAGACGTTGTTTCGCCCAGGTTCGATCTCGAAACTATTCACTGCCACAGCCGTGATGCAGTTGGTTGAGCAAGGCAAACTCGATCTCGACCGCGACGTCAATGATTACCTCGATTTCGCAATTCCGAAAACGTATCCGGAACCGGTCACGCTGCGGCAATTGCTAACGCATACGGCGGGATTCGAGGACACGCTGAAGGATCTGTTCGTGACGCACGAGCGCGACATGAAACCGCTTCGCACTTATTTGGTCGAAGAAATGCCGCAGCGCATTTTCCCGCCGGGTAAAGTTCCTTCCTATTCGAATTACGGATTCACGCTCGCCGGATACATCGTCGAGCGAGTGAGCGGCGAAAAATTCGAGCGTTATGTCGAGAATCACATTTTGAAGCCCCTGCGGATGACCAACTCGACCTTCGATCAACCGTTGCCGCCGCAGCTCGCGGCCCAAATGTCGAAAGGTTATCTCAGCGCGTCCAAAAAACCGCGCGATTTCGAATTCGTGCAAGCGGCGCCAGCTGGCGCACTCACCACCACGGCTGCTGACATGAAGCGGTTTATGCTCGCCTTTCTTGAAGATGGCGCAGTCGACGGTGTGTCGATTTTAAAACCAGAGACCGTGCGGCAAATGGAAACGCGGCAATTTGAATTGCACCCGATGCTCAATGGCCTGGGGATCACCTTCATCGAATATTCAATGGATCCCGTTCGCATCATCGGTCACGGCGGCGACACAGTTTATTTCCATAGCGACATGGTCCTCGTTCCCGATGCGCACGTTGGCTACTTCATTTCCTACAATACGCTTGGCAAAAATATCGGCGGTGGACGCGGCGAAGTCTTGCGCGCCTTTGCGAATCGCTATTTCCCGAATCCAGGCGAACCAAAGGTCGATGTCGATCCAAACACCGCGAAATCGGACGGCCGCGCGGTCAGCGGCGTTTACCAAGTGACGCGGCGCGGCGAAACAACGTTCCTAAAACTTTTGGCGTTGCTCGATCAATTCAGCGTGAGCAGTGACAAGGATGGCGTCCTGAAAATTGAAGGAATGAAGAATCAGGGCGGCGAATTGAAGCGATGGCGCGAGATCGCTCCGCTTATTTATCGAGAGATCGATGGTTGGGAAAAAATTGGGTTTCGTCGCGATGCGTCCGGCGCGGTCCGCGAAATGCTCCCCTTCCCCGCGATTTACGAAGGCCAACGCGTTCCGTGGTACGCGAGTAAAATTTTTATCGCTTTGGTGATTGTTGGAAATTTGCTGCTCGCGCTTTTGACAGTGCTTCTCTGGCCGGTCGCAGTTTTGATTCGCAGAAAATATGAACGTCCATTGTTCAGTGCGAAAACCGATCGCGTTCTTTATCTGCTTTCGCGAGTCGTTTGCCTTGGCGAATTGATCTTCATTCTGGCGCCCGTGATTGCCTTTAGTCAGGGGCTGGAACACATCGTGATCCTCGGCGACGCGATTGATCCCTGGTTGAGCGCGCTTCACATGTTCGGCTGGGCCTTAATGCTGGGGATCCTCCTCCTTGTCATCACTGCGATTCGCTTTGCCAAACTTCCCGGCCACGGACTTTGGTTTCGCGCTCACGCAATTCTTCTGGCGATCGGGGGAATCGCGTTCGGATTATTCGTCTGGCAATACCATTTGCTCGATACGTCGCTGAAGTTCTAATCGGCGCGCCACATCGATGAATTTCAAGCGTCGAGGAACTTTGGTTGCTTTCACTGTCGTCGCGCTTCGCGCTTCGATTTTTGCTTATGGACCGACTGGACACGAAATCGTCGGTGCGATTGCCGATGAGCGATTGGCCGGAACGCCCACCGCCGCAAAAGTGTACGCATTGCTCGACGGGCTTACATTGGAAAGAGCAGCGGTGATTCCGGACGAGATCAAAGGCTGGGACAAGAAAGGTGCGGACGATCCGAAGTCATTTCATTACTCGGCGCATCGGGACATTGACAGGCAGTTGCGCGATTTCTGGCGGGCAAATCAGCCGATGCATGATCTGAATTCAACTGCCCCTTCGCATCACTGGTTTCATTACGCTGACGTTCCGGTGATGCGACTAGAAAAATATCGCGACGGCACCGCTGGTCGCAGCAAATGGGACATCGTGCACATGATCCCGTACTGCATTCAAGTTCTGCAGGAACGTGTGCCCGAGCGAAACGAACGGAGAATCACCAAGCCCGTGGCGATAATTTTGCTGGCTCATTACGTAGCTGATATTCACCAGCCATTGCACGTAGGCGCCGAATATTTCGATGAGCAGGGCCGAATCGCCGATCCCGACAAAGACAAGTCGGCGCTCGGAGATGAAGGCGGAAATACCTTTACGCTTGAGCTCAGCGACGAGCCGCCACGCAGGCGCGGCATGCATAAGAAAAAGCTTCACGCCTTTTGGGACTACGATGCGGTCAATGCGCTTTTCGCGGACGTGCCGAGCACTTTGCGGAAAAAAGAATTTCTGGCGCAGATCGGGTCACTCAGGAAACAACTGGTTCACAGCATGGCCACTCATGAGCCAGCGATCTGGCGCATGCCCGGCAACCTCGACATCATGAACTATGCGGAAGCTTGGGCAGACGAAATCTTACCGATTGCGCGCGAGGCGCATGAGCGCTTGGAATTCACAAATGTGCACCCGCAACAGGAAGAAGGTCGCGTTGTCGCGGCCGGTGAAGCGGACGAAAAACCTCGGCCGGACCAAACGAATTATCGTCAATGGGCGACGAATATTGTCCGAGACGAATTACACCAAGCCGGCTGGCGCCTTGCCGATTTACTCGAGCAGATCTTGTAGAGCGATGGCCCGGGCCACAGGTCATCGAAATAAAAATCGCGCCGGGATTTTTCCGCGGCGCGATTTCTTTTGAGACGTGGTCAGATCAAAATCAGGCTTCTGTTTTCTTCGCGTTCGCTGTTTTCTTGTATTGCGTTTTTAACTGAGCGAACTGCTCTGCAGAAAGAATACCTTTCGCGCGGCTTAGGAATGTTTGCCTGCTTTCTTTCGTGCAACCTGCTTTCATGCATTCGGACTGCTACGCTTCGATCTTAGCCTTTTGATCAGCCGTCAGATTCAGTGTGGCCGGGTTAACGCAGGCCAACTCCGCATTCGCTGCGCCTTTCGCGCAACATGCCTTGTCTCCTGCAAATGCGCTGGATGCGGTCAGCATCGCAGCTAGAACTAGAGCTGAAGCGGTAATTCTAATCATGGTGAACGCTCAGACATGCGCGATACAAGGACTGTTCGATTGTTTTCGTCTATGATTCCGTACCTGTCATTCCAAGCTCAGAATGGAAGGCTGATGGCCAAAGCACGCCAAGCTTCAATTGCTTAGTAGAAATGCCTCGTTAGAACCAAGGAACGATGGCTGGGAAACCGTCCCTGCTTAATGCAGATCTTTGCGCGCCGCTACCGTTGTGAGGCTAACTGCGCCCGCGCGCGGCGCAGATTGTCGGCCGCGCCTTTCAACTCGGGCTTGAGACGCAGCGTCGCCTCAAATTCGGGAATGCTTTCCCGCGCGTTGCTCGAGGCGAGCAGGGCCAACCCCAGATTGTTGTGAGCCTCGGCATTGTTGGGATTTAGCCGGAGCGCTTCGTGAAGTTGCTCGATAGCCTCCGGTATTCTGCCCACCAGCTCCAGCGCGAGTCCAAAGTCAGCCCGAATGTCTGCGTCTTTGGGCGCCAACTGCAACGCGTGGCGGATCTTCTCAAGCGCGGCTTCATCGCGGTTTTGCTTCCACAGTGCGTAGGCCAACTGTACGTGCGCTTTCGGCGCGTCCGGCTGTGAACGAATTGCGGCTTGGAAATACTCGATGGCTTCCGGCAGCCGGTCTTGGAACGCACGAGTAACGCCCATGCCCACCAGGCCGTCGTAGAAATTGGGGTCGATCTGCAATGTTTTCTCAAAATGCTCCGCGGCTTCATCGTATCTGCCGCTACCGCCCATGGCCAGGCCCAGATTGTGTTCTATATGGAGATTACGTGGAGTGACTGCGAGCGTGTGCTCAAACAAAGTAAAGCTGTCATGCCAGCGCTGAATCTGCGCGTTGGTAAGAGTAGCAAGAATCAGTAGAACCCCGCCAGCGATTCCTGCGCGGAGCGATGGCGCAACACGCCAGGTCCTGGCGATGTCCGCTAATCCGAACACAAGTGCAACGAACAAACCGATTGACGGAATATAAAAGTAGCGGTCCGCCATGGTTTGCCCGCCAACCTGAACAAGTCCTATAACAGGAACTAAGGTTCCTAGAAACCAAAGCCAGCCTACGATGAGGTACGGCCGGATTCTCCGCTGGAAAAGACAAAACGCCGTAATTCCAGTCAGTAGGAATGCTGCGCCGATGATCTGCCAAACCGGTATGCCCGACGGCACAAACGGATAATAGACCGCCAGATCATTCGGCCAGAACGTAAGCAGCAAGTATTTCAGATACGAGACAAGCGCGTTCGACAGCCGCAGCACAATAGGGGCATCGACGAGTGTGCGTACAGCGCGATCATGAGATTGTGCGACGAATGTGATAACCGCCGACGCCGCCACGATAGCAAACAACGGGATTTTCTCCCGCACTAGCGACGCGATCCCTGTAGCCGCTTCCCTGTGGGAAGCGCCCCGCGGATGTTCTTTCGCCATCGGATCTGCCAGATGCCTCAGCGGCCAGTAGTCGAGCAGCAACATCACGAAAGGCCAGGTCACCAGCATCGGTTTGGCCAATAGACCCAGTGCAAGCGTAACGGCGGTCCATGCATACCACTTGCGCGAACGCGTCTCGACATAGTGCGTGTAAGCGATAAGCGAAAGCAGGCCGAAGAATGTCGAGAGCGTATCCTTGCGTTCAGCCGCCCACGCGACTGATTCCACGTGCAACGGGTGCAGCGCAAAAAGCGCTGCGACCAGCGCGCTCGGCCACCGGGCTCGAGTCGTGCGAAGAAGAAACCAAAACACCAGCAGCGTGTTTGCCACATGAATGAGTGCGTTAACGAGCAAATGGCCGCCTGCGTTCATGCCGAAGAGTTGGCTATCGATCATATGCGCGATCCACGTGAGTGGATGCCAGTTCGCCGCGTAGAACGTGGTGAATGCCCAGGTGAGTCCCACGAGTGTGACGCCGCGATTCACCATTGGGTTTTCCTTGATATACGCGGCGTCATCGAGAGCGATAAACTGATGCCCGATCACCTGCGCATAAATGCCAAGCGTGAGTAGGGCCAGGGCGACTAGGATGAGGAGATCGGGTCGCCCGAATGTTGCAACGTGGCTGAGTCCCACGGCACGCCGTCCCTTCGCCGCAGTAACGCCAGCAGTTTTTCTCTTTTTGGCTGTTCGTTTGGCCATGCCGTTTGCGAAACTATCAGACGACGGACAATCGACCACCCGACCAGCGCATCAGCCTAATCATCACTTTCGCGTAATCTGGCATCGTCTTTTGCCCTGTTGTCTTGCGGTCTGTGATCAGTGGTATCGTTTGCCACTTTAGCGGCGAACACGCAATAGAGCAGAGAGGGACGCACAGAATTCGAGCGCTCCGCCCGTGCAGGTTGGCAATCGAAGCGGTTGCTCTACAACGCGTTTTAGGCAGCACAAGATTGCAGCCGGCACCGCTGCCTCTACAGTGAACCGATGATTCTCGAACCGGTTCGCCCGATTCAGCTCTCAGAAATACGGGAAGCGCGTGAGCGAATTGCAAAAACAATCGTTCGTACGCCACTCATCCGTCTGGAACTCGGACCGGATTTTCCTGACATTCGACTCAAGCTGGAGAATTTGCAGCCGATCAACGCGTATAAATTGCGTGGCGCCGCCAATGCCGTAGCCCTTCTCTCTGAATCCGAGCGGGAGCACGGAGTTTGGACGATTAGCGCGGGAAACGCCGGTCAGGGCGTTGCCTATGCCGCGAGACAGGCAGGCGTGCCATGCACGGTCGTGGTTGTTGAGACGGCGCCGAAATCAAAGCTCGAGCGGATGAAGGCACTTGGCGCAAAACTCATTCCCGTCCCGTACCACATCGCGTGGAAAGCGCTCGAGGAACGGTCGTTTCCAGAAGCCGAAGGAACATTCATTCATCCTTTCGATGATCACAATTTCATGACCGGTCACGCCACGATGGGACTTGAAATTCTGGAGGACGCGCCAGATACGGCTGCTGTCATCGCCAGCATTGGCGGTGGCGGACTGATCACTGGCGTGGGCAGCGCAATCAAGGCGATCAAGCCGGAAAGCAAAGTCTTCGGCGTTGAACCGGAAACGGCAGCGCCCGCGGCGCTTTCGTTCGAGAAAGGTTCGCCACAGGTGTTCACAAACTGGAGCGCCTCGTTCGTGGACGGTGCCGGCGGGCAAAGCATGTTCCCCCGCATGTGGG
>CATPBS010000161.1 GCA_955652715.1 uncultured Candidatus Udaeobacter sp. | reverse complement strand
CATACCACTGGCCGGGCGCGTTCTCGGGCTGTTTATCCAGTTAATCCGCCACCGGTTAAAGTAAACGCAGCGCAGCCGTGCAGAAAATCACTTGCGGTGCGGAGCCCGCGACCCACTTCCACGGGATCCACGAGGCGTTTTAACTCGCGAGAGCAGCGATGCTGGATCCTCCCTGGCGCGGCGATCTCTCCTCGAAGATTCCGAAGCGAGCGCAATTGCGAAATCCACCTGCCGTTTAAAGCCGTCAACCCGGGCGACAAAAACCGATACTTCGTCGCCGATGCTGAATTGTCTGCGCGAGCGTCTGCCAATAAGCTGCCGTCGAGCGGGTTCAAACAAGTAAAAGTCGTCCAACAGTCAGGACACATAGACCAGCCCGGTGATCAGGGCATCGGGCAATTCCACCATCAATCCGTAGTTGCGGACATCGACAATAGTGGCGCGAAAAATCTGCGGGTTCCGTTGGTCGAGTTGCTGTTCAAAAAATTCGAGCTTCTTCATTTGCGCGGCGTCGGTCTCCGCATCGGCCGCGGTTCGTTCGGTGGTTGAAAGGTGTTCGGCGATGGAAGCAATCTCGCCCATGTCAAGCTGGTAGCGCGGGCGCGCTGCGTCGCCTAGTCGGCGTGCCGCACCGTCCGCATCCAACGTGCGGTGCACTACCAGATCGGCATACCGCCGGATGGGACTGGTGAAATGTAAATAATTCGCCTTGTCCAAGCCGTAATGTCCCAGAGGCTGCGCTGAGTAGTGGGCGCGTTTCAAGCTTTTGAGCAGGGCGACCTTGAGAGCTTGTTCTTCGGGCTTGCCGCGGATCAGCGCGAGTAGTCGCTGCAACTCAGCGCGATGAGTTAGATCGCCAACTCTGTAGTTAAAGCTAAGCACGAATTCGCGATACTCTGCGAGTTTGTCCACGTCTGGATTTTCGTGAACGCGATAGATGGTGGGAACCGTGCGTTTTTTAAGCTCCCGCGCGACGGCCTCGTTTGCCGCCAGCATGAACTCTTCGATCAGCTGGTGCGATTCGTCGTTCTCAACGCGCTCTAATCTTACCGGATGACCCTGTTTATCGACCCAGACTTTTACTTCTGGAAAATCGAGATCGAGCGCGCCATGTTCGAATCGCTTCTGCCGCAATAAGGCAGCGAGTTCCCAGGCGAGATGCAGCTGTTCGCCCAAGCGATCGCGGGCCGGCGACGTTAAAATCGCATAGGCTTTTTTGTAGGTAAGCCGGTGCGCGCTGCTTATCACGCTGCGCACGAAACGCGCGCTTTTCGCTACGCCGTTCTTGTCGAAATGGATAAAAACTGAGCGTGTGAGCCGATCGACTCCCGGGTTGAGACTGCAAACACCATTGCTCAATCGCTCGGGCAACATTGGGATCACGCGGTCGGGCAGATAAACGCTGTTGCCACGGCGGCGCGCTTCGCGATCCAGCGCGCTCTCAGGTTCTACGTACGCGGCGACATCAGCAATGTGCACGCCGAGCCGCCAACCACTCGTCGCCTTCTCAACCTGAACCGCGTCGTCGAAATCCCGTGCGTCGTCCGGGTCAATCGTGACGATAAATTCTTTGCGCAAATCTTCGCGGCCTTCGAATTGCCGTGAATCGATCTCTTCGGAAATCCGTTCTGCCTGATCCAGAACATCTTTCGGAAATTCTGCGGGCAGATGATATTTGCGGATGATCGAGAGCATGTCGATGCCCGGCGCCGACGCGGGCCCGAGCACTTCGATAATTTCCCCTTCGGGATTGAGGTGGCGCGATTCCCAGGGATCCAGGCGAACCACGACTTTGTCGCCAACTGTAGCGGACGACTGTAGCCGCTGATCTCGCTCCGGGTGCACGTAGATGTCGTGCACAAACCGCGGATCATCCGGGACAACGTAGTAAAAGTTCCGCGACTGCTGCAAGGTGCCGACGAGCGTATCGTGAGCGCGCTCCAGGATTCGAATTACACGCCCTTCGCGCCGTCCTTTGATGCGGTCATGGGGCACATCGCGCGATATACGCGCAACCACGCGATCACCGTGCATGGCTGTTCCGATGTTTTCCGCGGCGATGAAGACGTCCGGCTCGCCCGATGTTTCTGGCATGAGAAAGCCGTAGCCGGCTTGATGAATCGACAATTTGCCAGCCAGAAGGTCCGCCTCTGCCGGTAGAACATATCGGTCTTTGCGGATGCGCGCGATTTCGCCCGCGCGCTCGAGCTCACGCAGCGTTTTCCGGAACGCAACTCGTTCACTCCCGGCAAAGCCGAGTTTTTGAGCGATCTCAATCTTGTTAAGCGGCCGGTAATCTTTTCGGGCCAGGAGCGCCAGAACTTGTTCTCGAATTTTACGTCCGTTTACAGCCATGTGGGCGAAACAATATGGTCAGATTTATCGACTTAACGCGATTTCAACCGAAGGTCTAACTATGCAAAAGGCGATTATTGCCGGCGCGTCGGCGATTTTTCTGGCGGCGATCGCTTCGTTTGCTGCGGGAGGAGCTAAGATGAAGATCACAAGTTCTGCTTTTCAGCAAGGTGCGAACATCCCACTAAAATCCTCATGTGATGGCGCGAACACCAGCCCGCCTTTGGAGATCGCGGACGTTCCTTCGGGAGCGAAAAGCCTTGTCCTGATCGTCGATGATCCGGACGCGCCGAGCGGACTGTTCACGCATTGGGCAGTTTGGAACATTTCTCCACAGAGGAGCACGATTGCGGAAGGAAGCACGCCAAAAGGAGTGCAGGGAACGAATGACTTCGGCAAATCCGGCTACAGCGGACCATGTCCACCCTCGGGCACTCATCGTTATTATTTCAAGATCTTCGCGCTGGATCGGCAGCTGGATTTACCCTTCGGCGCGAAGCGAGGCCAACTGGACGAGGCGATGAGAAGTCATGTGATTGCACAAGGCGAATTGATGGGTCGCTATT
>CATPBS010000160.1 GCA_955652715.1 uncultured Candidatus Udaeobacter sp. | reverse complement strand
AGTTGGCCGATCACTTCGGCTTTTTCCGCGGGCTTGAGCAGGGTATTGCAGCGTAGGCACCGACTAAACGGAGCGAGCGCGCCCTTAACATCGAAGCGGCGCAACACTTCGACTGTTTGGTCCAGCGGATTCTGTGACCCGCAAATAATAGCCGTGGCGAACTGCCGCGTGCATCAGAAGTCGGCGGTCGCGTGTAAGCAAAGCGCGGTTTTCGCTGGACGCGACTCCGACTAATTGTCGATCTTCGGCCGTGGGATTGTGCGCGACGTCGATGCCGAGCAACCGCAGGTCGCGGACAAGTTTCCCTAAGTGGCCATCGGCAACAAACATTTGGATATTGCGCACTTGCAGTCGTTTTTCTTAGAAACAAGTAAGGCACGTTGAGTCGATCGGATAAATCTCGAGGTCAGCCTCGCTACCAAGAACTTTGCCAAAATCGACCGGCTCAGTGTTGACCAAGATCAAGTCGACTTCCGTGTGCGGGACACCGCACGATTCGACCACATCCTTTACCGAGGTCTTTTCGCTTACATTACGCTCAATGCTCCGGCCACGTGTTCTTGGGCCGAGAAAAAAATCAAGGTCCCCGTGGAAATTCAGGCGAACCGTAAACGGTTTCACGTCAATTCATAATTCGCGCCTCGGCCCAAGCGTATTCGAAAGTAGTCGCACGCGGTCGACCCTGGAACTTACCGGGGCCAAGAGGTTCATCTTCTCCGTAATAGCAATCGATTTGCCACCGGCGCAGGCCGCCGCCTGTATCCATGATCTTCCACCGAGTGCTGCCGAACACCTTTTGCGCTTCCGGAGAAGATGTCTCCACTACGGCTCCGTGGCGCAAGCTGCCTTGGCTTGACTTGATCGCCGCGGAATAGCGCTCCACCAGAACGCCGCCTCCACCTGTGGGGTGGGAAGCGAAGGCAAACGAGTTTCCGCCGTTGTAACGAATGTAGTGGCGTCCATTCACTGGCGTAACAATTCGTCCGAATCCCTCCTTTTTTACGGAACGAAGAAAATCGCGCGGATACGTTCGGCCATGTAATCCGGGTTTTGTGGTCGGCGTTGCGTCAAAGCCGCGCTCAAAGGTGAAACCAGATTCCTTCGGTGTGTAATAGAGAGTGCAGACTACGAAGTATTCGCCGTTATGTCCTTGAGGACGCCGCGCTAACTTTTCGTTTTCGTAGGCGAGCCGCTGCACCACTTCCGGCCATGGAATATTCGCGCGAAGCTGCGAAGAGCTCACTGCCCAGGTGGCGAACCCCGCGACCGTAGCGATCAGTCGCCGAAAACCGATTCGATTGGCCCGCCGATTAAAATTTCGATGGGAAGTCGTTTCCATTCGTACTCGTAAGGAGGTCGTTTCCATTGAAATTGCTCACGATAAATCTTGCGGATGTGCCTGATGATTTCCACCCCGGTAAGATAAGGCTGGAAAGTTTCGCGGTCGATTACATGCAATTGCGCGCCGCCGCAGAGTTCACTGGCAAATTTGTGAAAGGTCGGTTGAAAATAATTTTCGCGAAAGAACACTCCCCGCAGTTTGAGGTTGTTCAGCTCGTTGCAAAGCCGCTCGGCATCGATAAATGGCGCGCCGAAGATTTCAAACGGTCGCGTTGTGCCGCGGCCCTCAGAAATATTTGTGCCTTCGAGGAGACACATACCCGGATAGACGGTGGCCGTGTCGAGTGTCGGCATGTTCGGTGATGGCATGACCCACGGCAGACCGCTTTGGTCGAACCACATCGCGCGCTTCCAATTTTTCATAGGCAAAATAGACAATCGACATTTTGGAAACGCTTCGTCTCGAAATTGCTGCGCCAGCTCGCCGATCGTGCGCCCATGCCGAACACGAATGGGATGCATCCCGACAAACGATTTGTAATTTGCGTTTAGCACCGGCCCCTCTGTCGTCACGCCGTTAATCGGATTCGGCCGATCGAGCACAACTACTGCGACGTCGCTTCGTTCGCAGGCGCGCATGCAAAGATACATCGTCCAAATGAAAGTGTAGTAGCGCGCGCCGATGTCCTGCAGGTCGATAAGCAAAACATCGAGATCCTGGAGCATCTCCTTAGTCGGCTCGCGATGCTCGGCGTACAGACTGTAAACAGGGATGTGGAAGCGCGGATGCTCGTAGCTTTTCCACTCCACCATGTTGTCCTGTGTTTGGCCAAGAAAGCCGTGTTGCGGACCAAGAAACGTGGCAACACGAAACAGATCGTCGTGGTATCTCTCCAGAACTCGCGACGCGTGTTCAAGTCTTGACGAAACCGATGCCGGATGGAGCAGCGCGCCGATGCGCGTGCCGCGAAGTTTCTTCGGCCAAAGTTCCTGCAGATGATCGAGTGGAAGTTCAACACGCACGCAGGGCGCTTTTAACACACGTGGCAAATTAGCGCGAGGCGAAGGTAGGGCGTTTGACCTCAATCGCCCGTCGCAGGTGTGTTCGCGTCAGACACGGGTGGTTCAGGTGAACCGCCCCTACCTGTTCGGCGAAGTGCAATCGTGAAGAGGATGGCTAACAGCGTGATCACTGCGCAGAATTTTGCGAACAGCTCGCCATGTCGCGTGTAAAACGTTAACTCGTGTTCCGTTGGCACTTTAATTTCGCCGGTGAGCACGCCTTCAGTAAATGTGCTGCCCGCTTCATCCCTTAATACCTGAGCGACGCGGCCGAGTTCGTTTACAAAACAGGTGACTCCAGTGTTGGCTGCCCGAACCATCGGTCGACGCGTTTCCACGCATCGAAAAATTGCGTTCGCCAAGTGCTGATGCGACCCAGCCGAATGCAAAAACCATCCGTCATTTGTTATATCGACGAGCAAATTCGCGCCAGGATTCGTTTCTGTGGGCAGCACAAATCTTTTCGTGAGCTCGCCAATCGTGTCCTCGAAACAGATTAAGGGCGCCACCTGCACATCGCTGTTGGTCAGGCTGAACATTGTGTATTCCTTTCCCGCAGTGAAATCGCCCGGCACCTGGTCGCCAACGATCCGCGCGAGCAACGGTACCCGATGCCGCCCCGGAACGTATTCGCCAAAAGGCACCAGGTGAACTTTCCGATAGACCTGCACTCGTTCGCCGCCATCGGAAATAAGCAGCGCCGCATTGTAAACATCACGGTTCTCTTCGTCGATCGTGCCAAGCAGAAGGTCGCTCTCAGCCGATGCGGCTAGCTCCATCACGAATTCGTAACTTTCCTGCTCTGCAAGAACCGGCCCAGGCATCGAGCTCTCCGGCCAGATCAACAAGTCAGGCGGAGGATTTGATCGCAGCGCAATTTCGCTCAGGCGCCGGAATTGATCGAAAATTTTCCTCGTAAACTGCGGATCGAATTTTTGATGTTGAGGGACATTCGATTGCACGGCAGCAACGCGCAGCGATTTTTTTGGCGACGAATCTTGAGCGGCGCGAAGCCCGAAGGTCAGAACTCCCACGATGGCGGCCATTGTGAGTGTCAGGTCAAAATGCGGTCGCGTCACGCGTGTGCGCGCCTCAAGGATGAAGCGGCGCACTGTTGTAACCGCGATCACGTTGGCAAACGCGACCAGAAACGACAAGCCGGCAACGCCGGTAAACTCCGCGACCTGGATCAGTGGCCAGTTGCCATGTAGCGCTACGCCCAGGCCATTCCAGCCCCAGCCGGAGAAAACCCAGCCGCGCAACCATTCTAGCGTTGTCCATCCAGCGGCCAGAATAAAAGCAAGCACCAAATTGTTCGTCGATTTTGTCCATGCTGATCGCGGCGGAGCTGCCGTGCTGCGAGCCTGAGCCAGCATCTGATCCCATTTGGTTTCGCCTGGTTGTGTTTCTATTTCCCGTGGCTTGAGGAACCCGCAAAGCCATGCCCAAAGCGCGACGTAAATAGCCATGTAAAACTCGAGAACAAACCAGCCGAGGATCGTGACAGTTGTGAGCCAGGAGAGAACCGTCCAGAAAAACGCCAGTCCAGCGACGTAGCCAAGTCCGAGGTTACGAAGCCAGGGATGCCGTGATTCCTGCCCGGAAAACCAAATTGCGGCGATGAGCGGCGTAAGCGCTATCCAGCAAAGCCAGGTTAGATTAAATGGCGCAAAACAGCCGGCGTAAAGAAGGCCACTACAGATCGCTGCCAGCCACGGCCAGACGCGCGATGCTTTTAATGGCCAGCTCACCGGGATGGCTTATTCAGCCGTAGCTCGGCATCCTTTTGCAGCCAATCCCAGAGACGATCGAGTTTTTCT
>CATPBS010000159.1 GCA_955652715.1 uncultured Candidatus Udaeobacter sp. | reverse complement strand
TTTGTTGCACCTGGCTCTGATCGCGGAAGCAAGTCGATGGCCAAAGGTTCCACTGTAGCATTTTGGAATACCCCTAGAACTGTTGCATCCTTGATTCGGGGGGACGGACGATCCCGCAGCAGTTGTACCCGCTTCAGAAGGACCCCAGTGCCCGGATCCCAGCCACGGCGTGACTCTGAACTCATGACACCGGTGACACGAACCCATTGTCGATCGGCCGCTCTGTATTGCCTCTCAGCAAAGTTATTCTGACGGATGAGAAGTGCCTTCGACAAATCGGTTTTTGCAGCGGCGGTTTTATCCGCAAACAGATAGAAGTAACCCGGCACTCGTGCTATTCGGATCAGATCTACCTGGCGGCCATTATATTTCTCGGGGTGCGCTACCACGTCCCGCAGGTCAGCACCGAACGTCGCACTAGTTGCAAAACCTATCGACAGAAAGATTAGAAGACAGGTCGCCTTCATGGAATCTATTGCCCGTCCTTAGGCGACAGCGGACTTGGAGATGGTTTCGCTTCTGTTGGGGAGGTGGGCCTAACCGGATAGTGATGAACGCGGCGTTCGTATCCGATGAACGCGATCGTGATCAGAATGAGCATCACGATCAGCACGACGCGTTGTTCGCTCTTCGAGAGTTCGAAAATCCGGAACAAGCGTTTCATTTTTTGGCGTAGCGGATCGGATCTTTTATTCCGGCTTTACGAAAACCTTTGAGACGCAGAAGACAGGAATCACATTCACCGCAGGCGAGACCTTACGGTGAGGGATCGTAACAGCTGTGCGTCAGAGAAAGATCGACAGCGATCTCGACTGCTTTACGGATGATTTCGGCTTTTGAAAATTTGATCAGTGGCGTGTGAATTTGAAAGCGCCTGCCTTCGACACCCGCTTTGGTCCCAAGATTGGCGAGGGTCTCAAACGCTTCGATGAATTCCGGCCGGCAATCTGGGTAGCCGCTGTAGTCGATTGCGTTTACGCCGAGAAAAATGTCACTGGCGGAAATCATTTCCGCCCACGCGAGCGCGTAAGCGAGGAAAATGGTGTTTCGCGCCGGAACGTATGTGACTGGAATGCCGTGCGCGATTTCTGTTTCCGATCGCTGCTTCGGCACATCGATATTGTCGGTGAGCGCTGAGCCGCCGAAAATGCGCATATCGATCTTTGCCACACGATGTTCCTTCGCCGCTAACGAGTCGGCGACGCGGCGAGCGGCCTCCACTTCGATCTGGTGCCGCTGCCCGTAATCGAATGAGAGTGCATACACCTCATACCCTTCCGCGATTGCAATCGCCAGCGTCGTTGTCGAATCAATTCCGCCGCTCAAAAGAACGACTGCGCGTTTCATCTATTGCAGCTGCAATTTTGCATGTCGATCGTCGTTTGGCGATTCGCCTCTTCCTTTGCAAGAGACAGGGCAGGGTGAGGGTTGCCGTGCTGTGTCCCGAACCCCTCACCTCAATCCTCTCCCCTTCGCAAAGGGGAGAGGCGGCAAGAAAAAGCTTGATGGACTTTCACGTGCGCGGCGCACTGGCTCGCTCGACGACTTAATCATCTGTCGCCGCGGTTCGCTTTCTTACCCAGGTACTCGGCGCGAACGGTGAGCGCGATTCCGCCGCGCGCAGAGAATTGCGCGGTCACGATCGCTTCGCGCGGCACGCACGCTTTCACGAAATCATCCAGAATGCGGTTTGTCACTGCTTCATTGAAGGCGCGCTCGTTCCGATATGATGCGAGATAAAACTTGAGGGATTTGCTTTCGACGCAGAGGCGATCGGGCACGTAATCAATATCGATCCTGGCAAAATCCGGTTGACCGGTCACCGGACAAACGGAAGTAAAATCGTCTGTCTCAAAGTGAATCCAATAATTGCGGCGCGCCGGATTTGGGAACGTCTCGAGTCGCGCCTCGGCTGGCGAGGCCGGCAGTTTTGCCGCGCTTCGCCCGAGCAATGTTAATCGGCCTGTGCGTTTTGGTTGTGCCACAGTAATAGCAA
The DNA here is from genome assembly GCA_955652715.1 of uncultured Candidatus Udaeobacter sp. Lineage (GTDB taxonomy): Bacteria > Verrucomicrobiota > Verrucomicrobiia > Chthoniobacterales > UBA10450 > Udaeobacter. The sequence continues at coordinate 1,291 of CATPBS010000159.1, read as the reverse complement.
AGTTCGCTTGGAGGCGATTGAGGTCAATCGCCCCTACCTTGTTGGAATGCGCGAAGATGGGCGGCCGTGCCTGGATATTTTGCCGCCAGCGGTTCGACATTGCCAATTTCAACGTCTGCCGGTTCTACGCCCGGCCATTCGGTGCTCGCACCGAGGAACGTAGCATGCGGTTCCAATTTCAGAAGCGTAAGAATCCTCTCGGCGGTGAGGTCGTCGATCATTTGTTTTTCTTGAACATCAAACGCCCAACTCCGAAAGTTTTCGCGAGCAGGCATCCAACGTCCAACGCTGAATCATCTGCATGGAGAGTAAAGATCCGAACGCAACCGCAAAAGGTCGAACAGGTCTGATCGATGTAATCGCGCAAGACCCGAAAACGGGCGAAGTCGTTCTCGTGATGAACAACCCTGACGAGTGGGACGATTCGGATGAACAATTGCTGGCGTTGCAGGAGCGGTTCAACGCATACGTCTCATTTTTGCTCGACGGCGAAATGACGGAGTCGCATCCGGAGCTCGCCGGCAAACCGGCGCGCATCGAGCTGCGTTGCGCACATATGCCAGATACGCGTCCCTTAGAGCTGCTCGGCCTGATTCACGATCAACTTGCGCTGCAAGAGATCAAGTTGGAGGTCGTCGTGAGGAACGCGGCAAGTTAAAGGTTACAAAGTTAAAACAGTTACAAGGCACGATTTAGGCCGCAGCGGCGGTTCTCGCCCTCCGGCTTCGGCGGGTTGCGGTACTAGGTAACCCGCAGAGCGCCGCATGTGCGCGACAACGTTCTAACGCTTCGACGATTCCAATCGCGCAAAGAAATCCTCGAAGAGCGAATCATAAATCCGGCTGCGCTCCGGGTGATATTGCACAGCGAGTCCGAATGGATATTTGCGCAGGCGAACTTGCTCGATTATCCCATCATCCGAAGCCCAGGCTTCCACTTCCAAATCCTCGCCCAGCCGATCGATTGCCTGGTGATGCGCACTGTTCACTTTTGAAAAACGGTGAGACGTGCTTCGCGCGCTGCGCAACGGTTGAACATCGCGTTCACGTTGATGCGGTAGATTATGGCCTTTGATATCCAGCTTTAGCGTACCGCCAAGCGCGACGTTGAATACCTGAAGCCCTTTGCAAATTGCGAGAATCGGCAATCCGCACGAGATCGCTTCTTGAACAGCCTTAAATTCCCAACGGTCGCGCTCTGGGTCCACGTCTTTGCTCAGCACCGAAGGGTCGGCGACTTTCTGGCGCAAAAATTCTGGTGAAATATCGGAACCGCCAGTGAGCAGAAGACC
>CATPBS010000158.1 GCA_955652715.1 uncultured Candidatus Udaeobacter sp. | reverse complement strand
GTGGCGATGTACGCATCAACTGTAGCTGGCTCCTTCAGAACGTGCTCGGCTTGCTTCTGAATCTCGTGCAAACCCTTCTCCAGCCCCTTATCCTTTTGCGCGGCGCTTTCCAGCTTCTTAATCTTTGCGAGCAACTCTTTTTGTTGCGCTTTGATTTTCTCGAATTCTGCCTTCTCCTTCGAGCTCAGCTCGCCGCCTTTCTTTTTGCGCGCGGCCTCTTTCGAGAAATCGGTGCGTAGCAGCGCGATGGCATGTCCGAGTTTCTTTCCATTCTCGATTACCTCCTTGTTCTTCGAGTCAGTCAGCTGCCAATCGACTTTCATCTGCTCTTCAGCTTTGCGCGCTTCCGCGATACCCTTGAAGAAGTCATTGCCCTTCGCGTCGAGACCTGCCTTGGCGGTCTTCAAATTCTTGGCAATAAGCTGGGTCGATTTCCAGAATGGCTTGTTTTTCGGCGTCTTGGGATCGAGACCTTTATCGGCGCGTGCAGCTTTAATCATTGCAGCCAGCGCCTTGCTGGCGTCGTCCAGTAAAGTTTTGGCGTCGGCCTTTTGTCCCGTTGGCTTTTTCTGGGCGGTCTTTGCGACTGCAGCAAGCGTGTGGTTCGGCTTCATCGCGCGTGCCACAGCAAAAACGCTGAGCGAAAGACAGAGCAAGAGACCAACGAATTTCTTCATAGTGGCGCGGAGCCTAGCTGCGCATGAGAAAGAGTGTCAATCTAATTAGTGACAGCCCCCGGATTTCCTATTCACGAGATAGATTCTAACGCGACTTTGCCTCAAATGAGATTGGCATGATGCCTTTGTCGCGCGCTTCTGCGATGTCGATCGTTTGCCAACCGGGATCGCCCACATCGAACTTTTCTTCGTTCTTATCAAGATCATCTGTCGCGGTTAACACTGCCGCGACAAAGCTTTTCCACGCCTTGCTGTTCAGCGTCTTATCGTTGAGTTGTTCGCTCAGGTCGGCGAGCGCATCGGGCCAGTCGGAGTCGCTCTCGTCTATGTTCGACGCGCCGATCATCGTCGTTTCGAGCCCGATATATTCCTTATCATCCTCGTTCTCAGGGCTGTTGATATATAACCCAAGATACATGTGATGGGGCTCGGCAACGAGAAATGGGTTGATGCCGATCTTTCGCAGAAGCGAAGCGAAGAGGACGCTGCCATCCACGCAATTCGCCTGGGTATTGGCGATCGATTGATCGAGAAACCGCACGAACTGGCTGTTGACGAGGTGCGATCCGCCCGGCGTTTCAGTTACCGAGCTGTATTTGATTCCGTGTTTTTGCAGCGCCGCCCAAATCGCAAACACTTGTTTTAGAACATCGGCGGGATCGTTCGCCTGATAGCCGTCGAACGAGTCGGCAATTTTTGTGGCCAGAGCTTCCTTCAAGATCTTGTCGAGATACGGATGATTTTCGTTCACGTAGGCGGCGAACATCCACCCCAGATCGGCCGAACCGTCCTGGATGTTCTGGTCATCGACAGTTTCTTCCGAGTTCGCAACGCCGTAAGGACAATCATTAATAGAACGGATCTGGAGCGTCTCGGATTCATCGTCGAGCGATTTGCCGTTCACTTCCAGGCCAAAATCGATATTGAGCGGGACTTGCTGCGCCACCTTGCGCAAGTGATCGAACTTATAATTGATCTTCGGGGCGATATAGTAATCGTGGTTCGCTTCCGGAAGGGTGCCACTCCAGGTAGAGGTCGCGATCAGATCGTTCTCCTTGATCGTAACTTTCACCTTTGCATTGGCTGACGGTGCTTTGATCGACACACCGAGCAGCCCGAACTTGTCGCCCAACAGATACGGGTCCGGTTGTTTTGCTTCCTCATCCTCATCTTCGACTGGCCGGACGGAAGCCGTCGCGACCACGAGGGCGGGAAAAAGTTGGTGGTCCATTGCGCATTGTGGATTCCACTCGACCTCGGGCGTTTCACCATCACTGGCCAAAGCAACGCTAATAAGCGCGCTCACAGCGAATGCTACCTTCATAAGGCGCGCAGTTTTGTCGAAATGCCGAAAAAGAGGCAAGTCAAAATTGTGCTTGCAAGCGCAATGCTGCTTCCACTCAACTGTCGATCAAAACATGGCCAGGCCCGCACGAGACGCTAGAAAAGGCGGAAGAAACAAGTCACGTCCGCAGCAAGCACATTGGTCTGACAATGGCGTTGATCGGCGTTTTGATTGCCTTTTGTGCGGCGATAGTTGGGTCGCAGCGAAACGAACTCACACGTACGATGATCGAGCAAACGCAGGCGCACTCCGATTACAGTAGCGCGAGCACGAAATTCCGAATCGTAATGATTGAGCTCGAAAGACTTCGCGGCGCTTCATCCGCCCCGCTGAGCGGAGCTCCGAATACATCACCATTGCCGGGATTGAAGCGCTTCCTTCGACTTTATCTCGACTACAGCAAGGAGCGAACTTTTGCCAAGACGTGGGCTGACAGTTATCAACCGGAAATCGACGCACACTTTGGCGCCGCTGAAAGTTACGAGAAAGCGCAACTGGTCGCGGAGATTGGAATTGTAATCGCGTCGCTGGCGGTGCTGCTGTCCAATAGGCCGGCATGGATC
>CATPBS010000157.1 GCA_955652715.1 uncultured Candidatus Udaeobacter sp. | reverse complement strand
TCTCTGATCGTCGTTCCGTGCGCCGGTCGGAGACCCGCCGCTACAGTCCATTTGCCAACTCGTGCGCGTTCTCGCGCAATAATTCCGCTGCGCGTTTCATGTTTTCTTCCTGACTCATTCCTGGCCGCGCGTTCTCGTAAACACCGTCGAAGACGTCGCGAACCTCTCGGTCTTTGGCTGCGCGGCCCACAATTGCAAACACCGGTTTCCCGAGTCTCCGTGCCAGCCGCGCCACGCCGGCAGGCGTTTTTCCTTCGAGCGTCTGGCGATCCAGAGTCCCCTCGCCTGTGATCACAAGATCGACATCTCTCATTTTCGCTTCGAGCTCGGCTGATTCTGCGACAACATCAAACCCTGGCCGAATTTTCGCGCCGCAAAAGCTCATTAGGCCGAAGCCGAGTCCACCTGCCGCGCCGGCGCCGGGTTCATTGCGATAGTCAAATCCAAACTCTTTGGCCACCACATCGGCGAGTTCGGTCAGCGCGCGTTCCAAAGTATCGATTTGGTCTTTACTCGCGCCTTTTTGGGGACCAAACACGCGCGTCGCGCCATTCTCGCCAAGCAAAGGATTCTTTACATCGACCGCGGCGATAACCTTTGGTAAAGCCCGTTGTAGCGGCGGCTGTGTCAGCCGCCTGCTTCTTAGCTGGGCGCTTGGCACAAGGGCCCCCACAACCTGTTCCGGCAAAACAATCTCTGTGAGTTTCGCCAACTCGCTCACATTTCCAGTCAATTCCTTCGCACCCGACAAAAATTGAAAACCCAAAGCGCGCGCCATGCCGAAACCGCCGTCGTCCGTCGCGCTGCCGCCAAGGCCAATGACGATTTCGTTCGCGCCTCGACTGATCGCATTCAAAAGCATTTCACCAACACCAAATGTGCTGGCGCGAACCGGATCATGTTCGCTTTCCGATAACCGTCGCATTCCGGCGGCTTCGCTCATTTCCATCACGGCCAGTTTCCCATTCTCGACCCACGCGTAACGCACGTCGATCTCCCGGCCCAGCGGATCGTGCGCTTTGCACCGCAACCACGAACCCCGGCGCGCATCGCAGATCACTTCCGCAGTTCCCTCGCCTCCATCCGCCATCGGCACAATTTCGATCTCTGCGTCCGGCAGAGCATCGTGCAACCCGTTTGCGATGTTTTCCGCGACCTCGCGCGCGCTCAGTGAGCCTTTGAATTTGTCTGGGGCGATCAGGATGCGCATTGCAAGAATTGTAGGGCGGCTGTGTCAGCCGCCGAACAAAAAAGGCGTTTCACAGAATTGAGCCGCGGGGACGCGCGCGACATGGACGGGCGGTTCGTTAGAGCGAGAGAGCGGGAGCTATCGAGTCAAACGCCCTACAATTCGGACGCCGCAGCGCGCCGGCCCTACCCTTTCAATTTTCGTTCCAAAATTTCTCCGACGAGCTGCGGATTTGCCTTTCCTTTGGACAATTTCATCGCCTGACCTTTGAGGAAATTCAGCGACGCAATGTTCCCTGCTTTAAAATCTGCGACTGGTTTTGGATTTACCGCAATCACTTCGTCACAGAGCGCTTCAATCGCGCTCACGTCGCTTAGTTGCTCGATCCCTTTTTCTTTCACAATCGCGGCTGCCGTCTTGCCGGTTTCAAACATCTCGGCGAAGACTTCTCTGGCTTGCGTACCGCTGATCTTTCCGCTGTCGATCAGATTGACTAATTCATCCAGCGCCTCCGGCGGAATCGGACAATTATGGATGGTCTTAGCAGAAGCGCTAAGAGCGTTCTGCAAATCGTTCAGAATCCAGTTCGCAATGTTCTTGGGTTTCTTTGCACCTTTGGCCGCTGCCTCAAAATATCTTGCCAGCTCCAGATCAGTCGCCAGCACACCTGCGTCGTAGGGACTGACCTGATATTGCTCCACGAAGCGCGCGCGTTTGGCTTTTGGTAACTCCGGCACGTGCTCGCGCACATCGTCCACCAGGACTTCAGTTTTGACCGGTACCAGATCGGGATCAGGAAAATAGCGATAGTCGTGTGCGAACTCTTTTGTTCGCATGAGAAAGGTTTCGCCAGCCGTATCATCCCAGCCGCGCGTTTCCTGCTCGAGCCGTTCGCCGCTCTCCAGCAGACTGATTTGACGCTGAATTTCGTAAGCAAGGGCGCGCCGAACGCCGCTGATCGAGTTCATGTTTTTGATCTCAATTTTTGCTCCAAGTTCCGTTTGGTTTTCGGGCCGCACGGACACGTTGCAATCGCAGCGGAGCTGCCCCTTTTCCATATCGACGTCGCTTACGTCGCCGTACATCAGGATTTGTTTAAGCGCCGTTAAGAACGCGAACGCCTCCTCAGGCGAATTGAGTTCCGGTTGTGTCACGATCTCCATCAGCGGTGTGCCGGCGCGATTGAAATCAATTCCGGTGCTGTTCTCGAAATGAAAACTTTTCGCCACATCTTCCTCGAGATGAATCCGCACCAGATGCACTTCCTTATCCGGCGTAATGATGTTTTTCTGCGCGTCCTTTGGGTAAGCAAGATCGTGCAACGGCACGCTGCCATTCGTGCAAAGCGGCATGTCGTACTGCGAAATCTGGTAATTCTTCGGCATGTCCGGGTAGAAATAATTTTTGCGGTCGAACCTGGAGACCGGCGCGATGTCGCATCCGAGCATAAGCCCCGTTAGCACCGTCATTCGCAACGCCTCATGATTTAACACTGGCAACGCGCCAGGTAGACCGAGGCAAATCGGACACGTGTGCGTATTTGGTTCTGCTCCGAACTCAACCGGACAAGCGCAAAACATCTTGGAGCGCGTCTTGAGCTGAACGTGCACTTCCAAGCCGATGGTGGCGATGTATGGAATTGAGGATTTCAAATTTCAGATTTCAAATTGGCAGTGGCAGATTTTCTCGAGGCGACAAAAATGGCGACCAATTCACTCGCTTCGTCGAGCAGCGGCTGCACTTGCTTCGCCGGAAGCAGTTTTCCGGCGATCACCAACTCGAGCCAGAGTTGCGTCTCATCGGCTTCTTCGAGAACAATGCCGAGTCTTGCGACGAACTCGCTCCGAGATCGCGCACGACATGCTGTTCGGTAATTTGCGGCCACGGATGTTCCAGACCGAACAAGCTGGTTTGCGATTGCACGGCCTTCGATCGTTTTTGGCAGAGCGGCGGTGAGCTTTAGAACGCGTAATGCGAACTCTTTCGAGCGCGCCTTTAACTCAGATGGCGTCATTCGCAATAATTTGCAATTTGAAATCTGAAGTTTGCAATCACTTCTGGAGCGCGTAGTCGAGCGCGCGTTGAAGATCGAATTTCTTAATGCGATCGGCGAGCGCAGGATCATTTGCGGCATCGATGATCCTTTGATTCTGAAGAAGGTCGAGAAATCGCCTTTGGGCAATCAGCTCGGAGATTTCCGGATCGTCACGCAAAGCAACAATCTTCGGATGCTCACTCAACTCGCGCGCACCCGGAAACGACAGAAATCTCCTGGCGCGTTCCGGACTGGAAAATACACCGGTCACTTTCGCCAGTGTGTCATAACTCTTTTGCGAAACTGGGTCCATCTGCTTGACCGCGTTTCCAAGCCCACCGAGTTCCAGTGAATTTTTTAGCCGCGCCAGCGACGCGGCAAACGCAGCAGATTCTTCATTTACGTCGCCAAGAAAGCGCCGCCGGACCTCCAGAGCATTCGACGTTGCAGGGCGAGCGGCGGCCACGAAACCCGATCGACTACGGGCCTGCGCCTCTGCCACCGCGCCAACAGCGCGTACGCTCACCACGATCAGCCAAAGAGTGAAGAGCCCGAAAAACAATCCGGCAATTGCCCCTGCAAATCCGCAAATCACTTGGACGATTCTGGATTGTTGTTGGCCGGTTCGTTTGAACAGAAATGCTCCCATGCTGCTCACCACTGCGTACGCAACAAATGCCAGCGTTGCGCCTCCCAGCGCCGACAGCACTAAGTCAGGCATTTTCAAAAGCGGCCTGGCGATCGGAACAAGCAGCCTGCCGCCGAAAAACGCGGCCGCATATGCAACGACAAGCGCCGCAAGCCGCACCAATTGGCGAAGCAAACCCAGTCGCCAGCCGCGCACGACTTCGAACAAAATCAACACCAATGCAAAAGAGAGAAAAGCTGCCTGCCAAAGCGGCGAACCATCAGTCGCTTGGGCTTCAGACGTCACTGCGACTGACCGCGAATTGCTCGGTGCCGCTGTGCATGGTCGCAAAGCACCAGGGCGGCCATCGCTTCCACGATTGGCACTGCCCGGGGAAGAACACACGGATCATGGCGTCCGCGGGCAGCGAGTTCGCTTCCCTTCCTGGAACCGGTGACGGTTTTCTGCTGAAGCGCGATTGTGGCGGGCGGCTTGAATCCCACGCGGAAATGGATGTCTTCGCCATTGCTGATCCCGCCTTGCACGCCTCCGGAGTTGTTTGTCGTTGTTCGTATCTTTCCGTCGCGCATTTCGAATGGGTCATTGTGCTGCGAGCCGCGCATCCGCGTCGACACAAACCCAGAGCCGATCTCAAAACTTTTTGTGGCCGGTATGCTCAGCATGGCTTTGGCCAAGTCTGCTTCGAGCTTGTCGAAAACAGGCTCGCCGAGTCCGGGCGCGATGCCACGCGCGACGCACTCAATCACACCCCCGATTGAGTCGCCTTCGTCGCGAATTTGCTCGATCAGCGATATCATCCGCTTTGCAGCCGCGGCATCCGGGCAGCGGACGATATTTTTTTCGACGTGTTTCATTTTCACGCCAGCGCGATCAATCTTCGCAACGATGTCGTAAATTTGTGAGACGTAGGCGACAATCTCGAAATCCGCATACAACGTCGACAATATCGTTTTCGCAATCGCGCCTGCCGCGACGCGGCCGATCGTTTCGCGTGCAGACGCGCGCCCGCCCCCCTGCCAGTTTCGAATTCCGTATTTCGCCTGGTAAGTGTAGTCGGCGTGTGACGGACGAAATTTGCCTGCAATCTCACTGTAATCTTCAGGCCGAGCGTCTTTGTTTCGAACTGCAATGGCAATCGGAGTGCCGAGTGTTTTCCCTTCAAATACGCCGGAGAGAATCTCGCACCGGTCCTCCTCTTTCCGCTGTGTCGTCAGTTTGCTTTGACCCGGACGACGGCGGTCCAGCTCTCGTTGAATGTCCGCTTCGGAAATGTCGATCCGCGGCGGGCAGCCGTCGATCACCACGCCGATGCCGCCGCCATGCGATTCTCCAAAGGTGGTGACGCGAAAGAGCTGGCCGAATGTGTTGCCCATTTGGCTGAAAAGTTAAAGCGATGCTACGTAATCACAACG
>CATPBS010000156.1 GCA_955652715.1 uncultured Candidatus Udaeobacter sp. | reverse complement strand
TGCGAAACTCGAATCGAGTGTCGCTGGACGACATTGTCCGCCGTCAACAGATTCTGGGTTACGATTACGACGTGCTTCAGCCGACTGAACCCGGGATTTGGAAGGCGCCTTATGCTGCGGACCGGGCCGCATTTGTCCGCGCTTTTTACAATTATGCTCGTGCAAATCCGAACGGCCGGCCGCTGCTTTGGACCGAATGGCTCAAGTCCGGTTCGCAGTAGCGGACCTTTGCCGCTGGCTTTCGCTTTGCGCTGCGCTCCAAGCGAAGATTGGAGGCGAGGGGAATCGAACCCCTGTCCTCGTCGCTATCCACGCAAACATCTACATGTTTATCCGGCGATAAATTCTGAGGAGCCCAGCCATGCACCGGCACACTGCCGACTCCCGAGCGTCCACGAAATCGATCTTACCGGCGCGCGCGGTCGCTCCACGCTTCGGCCAGCCTGCTGTCCACGTTTGCCGCCGTAGCAGGCGTCCAGCGCCAAACGTCGCGGTCAATTAAGCCGCGAGAGCGAGACCTTCGTTGTCTGCGTTTATTTGTTTTGGTCCGGTTTTTAACGAGGCCAACGAACCATCCTCGACATGCCGCCTGCGCTTCCAACGATGAGTCGAAGCCAGTGCGCCCCCAATAATTATGCTTGAACAAGTACCCCTTTTTGCGGTTTGATGCAACAGCCGGATGTTCTGCCGAGCAACCTGAATGGCAATCGAAATAACACGTCAATCTTTGGCCCGAGCCCAACCGGAAGAGACAGCAGCTTACAAGGAGAGCCTGCCCGGAGTGCTGTCGGGATTTCCGGCCACCGATAAATCCGTCTCGCGCGCTCGATTTTGGCACGCTACTCCGCGATGGACGCGCCGCAATTTTAGCAGCCGCGCAACTGAACTTTCCGGAGGAACGGCCATTATTGTTTCGGTTCCGAAAAGCGGCCGCACCTGGCTGCGTACATTTGTTTGCGCATACTTCTGCAAGCGCTTTGGCCTTGAGTTTACGTTGCGACCGGAACGTTACTGCCAACCGAGTATTCCTCGGCTGATATTTTCTCACGATCTGTTCGAGCACCGGACTAAAGGCGATCTCTGGGATAGATTGCGCGGCAAATATCTAGTGCCGCGAAGAGAGCTTAGCCGGGCAACGATCATTCTGCTCGCGCGAGACCCACGCGATTGTTTCGTTTCTCTCTATCTGCAGTTAACGAGGCGCGATCCCAATGCTCCGGCCGAACTCAGGCAAAAGAGTGTGAGCGACATGCTGCGCGACAGAAGATTCGGAATACGCGCCATCCTTGGCACGATGAACGATTGGATCGACGAGTTCTCCGGGCGCGACAATTTCACCCTGGTTCGATATGAAGCCCTCCGTGCCTCGCCGGCAGAACATTTCCGAGACTTACTTGCTCTGCTCGGCGAACCCACTCCCGACATGACCATGTTCCAGGAGGCGCTGGAGTTTTCCCGATTCGAGAACATGCAAAAGCTAGAGGCGGCCGGTGCGTTTGATTCGAAAATCCTGCACCCGGGTGACGTGCGCGATCCCGAATCGTTCAAGGTGCGCCGCGGAAAGGTAGGAGGTTATCGGGAATACCTTTCGGCCGAAGACCAAGCATTCGCCGCCAGTGCGTTAGCGAAACTCGACGCACGCTTCGGGTACTGACTCGCGTTACAGTACGCCGACTTAATTCCGGTTTACCATCGCTTCGTACGTCAAAAGTCTCTCACCACACAACGCTCATGTGCGGCCAGTTCCCCAACGGCGATGCAAGAAGCGTTCCCACGGCGAGAATAAGATTTTGTCCGTCAGTAAACCGATGACGACGATCACCAGCATGATGCCGATGACCTGGTCCATCGCGTTTAATTCGCGACCATAATGAAGCAGATGGCCGAGACCAAACCCAGTCAGAATCGTGACATAAATTTCCGCAGCCATTAATGAACGCCAGGCAAACGCCCAGCCCTGTTTCATTCCGCTTATCAAATAAGGCAGTGATGCGGGCAAAATGACGTGCACCCACCGATGTAATGGCCGCGAGCCCATCGTTCGCGCCGCACGCGCAAAGATCGGTGGAATCGTGCGCACTCCGGTGTCGGTCGCGATCACAACTGACCAGACTGTCTCCATGATCACGACGAAGAGCATGGCGCCTTCGGTCTGTTCGAGCCACAGCAACGCCAGCGGGATCCAGCAAACGCTCGGTAATGTTTGAAGGCCGAGAGCGAGCACGCCGATCGTGTCTTCGGCGAATTTCAAAGTTCCGAGATTGTCGATCTTGCCGACGGCCCAGCGCAAGAATCAAGCGCCGAAAGAAAACAATTAACTTTATCGCAGCGGTCGCGCGACCAGGACCCCGCTGTCCGAGCGGTAGCGATACAGATACTTCGAAAGCTCCTCGTCGACGATGACGCGGCCGTAATTGCTGGGAGAGGAAGCGTGCATGAAGTGCAAAACGCCGTCACTTGTGCGCAACGCGAGGCCGACGTGTGCCGTGGAGTAAAGCCCACTTCGATCGCGCGAAATTATGCCGATGATGTCGCCGCTGCGTAATTTCGATTCAATTCCTGCGACGCGGTTCTTTGAAATTTGATAAAGAGGTCGCGATGAAACATTCGTTTCCATACGTCCCAGTGGTCCGAGCAGCGAGCGATTCGCGGCGAGATATCGGTAATGTCGCCAGCCAGAGCTCATCTCGCGCGCGGAATGCGGGACGCTCTGCCCGCCGAGATCGCGGGTGAGATCTTGTACCAGACCCCGGCGATTGTTGTCGTAAAGCCAGTCTTCCAGGTAATGCAAACGCGAAAGATACTCGCCTGTGCATTCGCCGCCGCGGTACCGGTCCACCTCGATGTAATGCAGCAGACGCTCCGGACTCCAATTCGACTCCGGCTCGTTCAGCATCCGGGCGAAGCCGAGCGCGATCTCAAAAAAGGTCCAACAATCCATGCCCTGAAAATTTACAGAGGGTGACTCGATCCGATTGTCGATTTCCAGAGTGAAATGCTTGTACCGTGTCCCCACCAACGCTTGTCCGACCGCCGCAGTTCGTTCCCCGATGGGCAACGCTTTCCAGCTTCCTGCTTTGGCCTTTGCAACGAGTCGGTTGAACTGGTCCTGCCCCTTGAAAACCGTGCTAAATGGCAATCGCGATTCGAATGCTAACGCGGCTGAGCAGATTAAACAGACCGGAACAAGCACTTTCCAACTACGCATGATGCGGATAACTCAACGCGAAACGGAAAAGGTTACAAGGTGACAAAGTTAAAAAGTTAAACAGGACGACTGCTGCGCCGCGTGAACCTTGTAACTTTCTAACCTTTCAACTGTCCGCAAAGCGTTTTACTTCACTGGACCGGACTTATATCGTGTTGGCGTTGTGCCAATTCGTTTTCCGAAGAAGAGCCAGCGAAACATAGTTCGCCAAACTTCCCGGGACGGTGCGCTTGTCCCGAGACTGCGGGATTCGACGCGCGTCCGGTTGCGTCCGCGCGCTGACTGGCACAAGCGCAATTTTCTCACCAGCGTGTTGATCCCTTCGCTTTTCACCAAGCGCTCGGGGGGTCCCGCAGCTCCGCAATTCCCGAAAATCCGCGAAGGCGAGATCTGCATCACCTGGATCGGTCACGCCTCATTTCTCATTCAAACCCACGAGGTCAATATCTTGGTCGACCCCATCTGGTCGAAATGGCTCAAGGTGATTAAGCGATTGAAACAACCAGGCTTCGAAATTCATCATTTGCCTTCGATTGATTTTGTCCTGGTGACGCATGCGCATTTCGATCATCTAGACCGGCGCACGCTGCGGCGCGTGGCGGCGGACCAACCGATCGTCGTGCCGATGGGCGTAGGCAATTTGGTGCATGATCTTGGGTTCCACATTGTGCACGAGCTCGATTACTGGCAGACGGTAGAGCTCGGACCGCTTAAAATCTCTCTTACTCCGTGTCACCACTGGGGCGCCCGGTTTCTCGCAGACTTGCATCGCGATTTTGGCGGATTTGTGATCGCTGCGAATGGCCGCACGATTTTTCACTGCGGCGACAGCGCTTACTTTCCCGGCTTTAAGGAAATCGGCGAGCGTTACAAGATCGAGATCGCACTGCTTCCTATTGGAGCCTATGAGTCGCCCACTGGCCGCCAAGTTCACATGAATCCTGAGGAAGCGGTGAAAGCATTTCTCGAGCTGCGTGCCGAGACTTTGATCCCGATGCATTATGGGACGTTTCGCCTCGGCTTTGAGCCGCTCCACGAGCCACCGCAACGTTTGCTTAGCAGCGCCCGCTCGCATGGCATCGAGGAAAAGCTGCTCGTGATGACCGAGGGAAAACCGGTGGTGTTATGAAAAAGAAAAC
>CATPBS010000155.1 GCA_955652715.1 uncultured Candidatus Udaeobacter sp. | reverse complement strand
TTTTTGTCTTTAGGACGAATCATATTCCAGGGATTCGGGAGGACCCGGAGGCAGGCTCGCCATTTTACATTAAGCGGCTGGCCGGTGCGCCTGGAGACCGTTTGCGCATCGACCCGCCCTTTCTTTATGTGAATGATAAGAAAGCGGAAGGCTACGGGTTTGAGCGTGTAATGGCGGCAAAACATCCTTACCGCGGTTACGCTTTAGGCCATGAATATCTCTCGCAGGCTGATCGATCATTTACCGTGCCGCGGGACGGCTATTTTGCCATGGGGGATAACAGTTATAACAGCTACGACAGCCGTTACTGGGGCGTAGTCCCGGAGGCAAACGTGGTTGGTCGCGGTTTACTTGTTTACTGGCCATTTCATCCGCACTGGGGGCTAATTCGGTAAAACAGACGTGTTAAAACACTCTGGATGCTCTCTGGTTCTGACTTTCACTCGAAGCCTAGTTCAGAAAGAGTATGAGCAAGAGCACGAGTAAGAGGGGCTCTTGCTAAGATGTTGCAAAACGTACCCAGCCTTTATTCGCTGGTGGGGCTCTGCGGCGGCTACGCACTGGTGATGCTTTTTAATCCGGTGCGGCGCGCGCTCGGAGACGGTTTTCGCTGTGTCGGGCGCTACAAGCGCATCTGGATCACGTTTGCTCTGCTGGGGTTTGGCTATTTCGTTTTCCAGTTTGTTACCTTCACACCAATTCGAAATTGGTCGGATCTCGACTTGAGCCAGATCGCCTCGCTGCCGCGCTGGTATTGGCCGCGATTTGCCGAGATATGGAGGGAAACGCCGCTGCCTGCGCTGGAAGGGGTGGCAGGAATTTTCGATAATGCCACCACCACTTATCCGCTCTCCGTCGTGGCCGCAGTGTTCATGTTGGTCAACTGGCGCGGCCTGCACGGGGCCCTGGTCAGGGCGCTGCGGAAGCGCTACGGTCTTTGGGGTTATCTCGTTTATTTGATTCTGTTGCTGAGCGCGCTGGCGTCGCTCTTGAAACCAATTGTATTCTGGCAATTGCCAGAGTGGAGCGGTCTGGTCCCTGCTGCCGGACTGCTGCGAATCTCGGCCAGTGTGGATGCGATTGCATTCATTTTCGAATACCTGCTGGGAGTCTACATCCAGGTGTATCTCATTACCGTATGTCTGGCTTGGATAAAGGGTGTTAGCTTTGAAGAAGGAGAACTATTCCGCTTCGCAATGCGGCGCTTTAGTTATGTTTTGGAATGGGCTGGCATTGTCGTTGCAGTCAGCACCTTGATTGTCCGGTTACCGCTCGTGCTTGCCTACTTCACGAACATTCCTGGCGTCCTCGATTACCTGCCGATCGCGCGGGTGCTGATGAGCGGTTTGATCATTGCCTTTTGTTCGGTCCAAATCTCACTGACCCTTCATAATGAAACATTGATCGAAGCGATGCGCGCTCATGGCCAGTTTGTCCGACAAAATTCCGGCCGCCTCGGTTGGTTTTTGATCATTTGCGGAGTGCATTTTCTTGGCATCATGATCTGCGACGCCGTTATGCGCAGCGCTATCGCCGATCGTTTGGGCGCACTCTTCCTGTGGAAATTCAGTTTTGCTTTTGTCCGTGCAATGATTACCGGATGGCTTCTGGCTTCGTGGGTTTGTCTATTTCGCCAATGCGAAAACCGCCGCATTAACCAGGAGAAATGGATTCAGTACTAAGAAGCCGGCCTGCAAGAGGACGGATGTGAATGCTGCAACTATTACGCGCCAGAGCAAATCGAATCTGGCCCTGGCATTCATTTCATTAGGCCGCGAGCGCAAACGCGACATCACTGTTTTTTACGCGTTCTGCCGGGTAATCGATGATATTGGCGATTCCGCGAAATTGAGCGTCGTAGAGAAGCGAGCGCGTTTGGCAAAATGGCGCCAGATGCTTCGCGCCGGGGAATTGGACGAGCCGCCCCTTGCCCGAGATGTACGACGTTTGATTGAGAAATATTCGCTGTCGCACGAGATGCTCGAGGAAATCATTGCCGGAGTGGAAATGGACTTGAGCATTCTGCGCTATGCCACGTTTGAGGAGCTCCGCGTCTATTGCTATCGAGTCGCAAGTGCAGTCGGACTGGTCAGCATTGAGATCTTTGGATATCGCAATCCAGCGTGCAAACAGTACGCCGTCGAGCTTGGGTTGGCCTTACAAATAACCAACATTATCCGCGATGTGGGGAAGGATTTGCAGGATGGTCGCATCTATCTCCCGCAGGAAGATCTGGCGCGGTTCAATTACTCTGAAACAGAGCTGCAAGCCCGGCAATATAACGAATGCTTTCTCTGCCTGATGGAGTTTGAGGCGGCGCGTGCACGGGATTTTTTCTGCCGTGCGGCGGCCGCACTTCCCTCTCAAGACCGTAGAGCGATGGCGCCCGCTGAAATTATGGCTTCTATTTATCGCGGTCTGCTGCGCCAAATAGAGCTGGACAAATTTCGTGTTTTCGAAGAAGAGTATCGGTTAAGCAAGCTGGAGAAAGCACGGCGGATCGCGACGCAACTCCTCAAATCTTTTTTGAATTTGTCGCCGCGAACATCCGTCTGAGTCGCTGGCTGCGAAACTACGAAGAACAAAATATGAAAACAAAATCTGTGAAAATTCTCTCGGCGATCGCGATCGCGCTGTTTGTGCTCGGCACAACTGTTTACGGACAAGGCACTGATACCCGCATAGGGAGCCTAGGCGGCAACCAAGCGATTGAAGCTAAGGGGATCGCGAAACCAGAGGCTGAAAAAAAGTATCCGCCGCCAAGCGGGGGTTACCCGGTTGGCCAGCGAGATCCTCATGAGGCATCGGGAATTGTTGTGAGCCCTTACCCACCGCATCAAAAGTATGAGTGCAAGAACATTGCACATGGCGGGTTAGTCGTTGACGTAAAGGTCAATAAGGTCTTTGCAAGGCCGTAATATTACGAGATCGACGACCGAGCTGCCTTGGAATTGCTAGCCGCAACATCCGAGGCGGTGTGCGGTTTAATGTCGGAAAGAAGATTGCATCATGAAAAGAGAGATCCTTGCAGTTACGTCCGGCCTTGCTCTGGGTTGTTGTCTTCTCAGTTCGTGTGACACGCCAGTTGGGCAAGGCGCAGCATGGGGCGCTGCCACCGGCGCGATCATCGGTGGGGCGGCGACCGGCCACGTTCGCGGGGCGTCAATTGGCGCCGCAGCAGGAGCCGCGGCCGGCGCGTTAACAGGCGCAGCGATTGAGCAGGATCAAGCTGCGCGTTATGGCCCGCCGCCTCCGGGGGGATTTCCTTACGCGCGCTGGGCGGGAACTCCGGGGCTTTACTACAGCCCTTATACGGGACGCCTTTACAACTTGCGTGGAGTACCGCCCGGTGGCCTTACTCGAGACGTTGATACCGGCCGGCTTTTCCGCAAACCGTAATCGACAATGGCGCTGTAGCCACCGGCATGTGGCTGGTCCCCCTCCCGTCTGCAAAGGGAATCAAGCGGGACGGCCCATAGGGCCGTGGCTACAACATGCGTCGCAGCGGGGTGGTGATTATCGCGCTTGTGCTTGGAGCACATCCACCACCGCACGCGCTTCGTCGGTCATCTTCAGCAACTCCGGCCACGGACGATGATAGTTTTCGCCCGGCAACTTTCGCGTCGCATCAAATCCCATGTGCGAACCGATGTTCTGTTCGCTCGGCGCATGGTCCAGCGAGTCGCTTGGATTTTTGATGATGGTTGTGTCCCGAGCCGGATCTGTGTTCGCGCATAAACGAAAGAGTACTTCGCTGGTATTGTGCACGTCGCAATCTTCATCCACCGCCACGATATATTTGCTGAACATCATCTGCCCCATGCCCCATAGACCGTGCATCACCTTGAAAGCCTGATAAGGATACTGTTTCCGAATGCTGACAAAGACCAGATTGTGAAACACGCCTTCCGGCGGCAGTGTCATATCCACGATTTCGGGAAAATTCATTTTGAACACCGGCAGGAAAATCCGCACACAAGCGTCGCCGATGTAGTAGTCCTCCATTGGTGGGATGCCCACAATTGTCGTCGGGTAAACCGCGTCGCGCCGGCGCGTGATCGCCGTTAAATGAAACACGGGGTAGTCCTCGACCGCGGTGTAAAAGCCGGTATGATCGCCAAAGGGTCCCTCCCCGTGCATCTCACCGGGTTGCACATAACCTTCCAGAACAAAATCCACGTCTGCGGGCACATCGAGCTCGATCGTTTTGCAACGGACAAGCTCGATTGATTTTTTTCGCAAGAATCCAGCAAAAAACAGTTCATCCAAACCGTCCGGCAACGGCGCAGTTGCCGCGAATGTATAAACAGGGTCGCCGCCCAGCGTGACTGCGACTGGCATGCGTTCACCGCGCTCGTAATAACGCGTACCATGGCGCGCGCCGACCTTGTGAAGTTGCCAGTGCATTCCGGTCGTGCGCTCGTCATAGACTTGCATCCGGTAAATGCCGACGTTGCGTGTGCCTGTTTCTGGATCGCGCGTGTGCACATTTGCCAGAGTGATGAAACGCCCGCCGTCTTTTGGCCAGCATTTGAGGATGGGAAGATCGCGCAACGAAAAAGTTTCTCCATTGCCGATCTTGTGCACGATCTCCTGGCATGGCGCTTCGCGCACTGATTTTGGGCGCGCATGCAGCAGATGAATGCCTTGTTTGAGTAAACTCCAACCTTCACGCAGGTCGGTTGGCGGTTTTGCTTTGAGAATCAGTTGAATTTCCTGTGCGATGTCTGCGACATCCGCCACCTGTAGAGCGAGCGCCATGCGCCGGCGCGATCCCATCGTGTTGATTGCGACCGGGAATTCCGATTTTGCTCCGTTGACAATTGGTTGCTCAAACAAAAGAGCTTTTCCGCCGCCGGGCGATTTCATCTCGCGGTCTGCCCACTCGGCAATCAGAAGATCTGTATCGGTGGGGATTGCGACGCGTTTCAGCTCGCCCTGTTTTTCAAGCGCGTTGAGGAATTCCCGAAATGAGCGGTAAGCCATTGGTCAGGCGTGCTGCTATACTGATTCATCCGCGCGCAGAACGCGACAGAATTCTTGCCCAGCTCTAGTACGGTGCCTGGTACTGAAACGACACAACCCTGCCATTGAAGAAAGTGACCACCTTGCCGGGATAAGGGATACTTGGCGGGATGTATGAGTAGTAGAACGGATCGTAGAACGGACTTCCAAAGAAGACGAAAGTACGACCGCCGTGATGATGCGCACTTCCCGTTGCCACACCGGCGCTGGTGTATGCCAAGCTGTAGCCAGGGTCGGGACCGTACGAACCCCAGGGACCATAGTACGGATAGTATGGGTAGGTCACGTAATAAATATAAATCCAAGTTTCTGTCGGAGAGCCTCCCATATTCCCAACAAATTTTTGGTCGGGGGAACCCCATGCCAGCCAAACAGCGTTTCGGGACATTCCGCTGCGAATTTGTCCCTGGCTGACGAGCGCCTGGTCCCTGGGAGAAAGAGTCTGGTAGAGGTCGGGATGATCAGAAATTCGCGTTTGGGGAGTGGAACAACTCGCGAGAAATAATGCGCCAGCTGCGATGCCAAACGTCAGCGCTTTCGCTGAGAATTGACGCTTCATTTTGCCGATCATACCCGGTGCCGCTATGCAGTCAATGATTCCGGATTCTTGATTCACGACGATCTTGCCGGTAACGTGCCGTGGGATGCAGGATCGCTACGGCCATCGGATTTCCTATTTGCGTGTCTCCATCACCGACCGCTGCAATGAACGCTGCACTTATTGCATGCCTCTGGAATTGCAGGAGTGGTTGCCACGCGAGGGAATTCTGACTTTCGAGGAAACACTGCGGTTGATTCGCATCGCGGCGGATCTGGGCGTTTCGAAAGTGCGAGTCACTGGCGGCGAACCACTGACCCGCCGGGATGTGGTCGATTTCGTTCGGCGAATTCCTGAAATTCTAGGCATCAAGAGCATCGGTCTTTCTACCAACGGGACATTACTCGGGCGCGAGATCGCCCCGGGCAAAACGATGGCAGCAGCATTGCGCGACGCCGGTGTGCAATCGGTCAATATTTCGCTCGATACGCTGGATCGAGAGGTTTATTCGCAAATCACCGGACGGGATTTCCATCGACAGGTTCTCAGTGGAATCGACGCGGCCATCGCCACAGGCTTCGAGCAAATCAAACTGAACACAGTCCTGATGCGGAACCGCAATGAGGAGCAGCTCATCCCGCTGATAGAATTCGCCGGAGCGCACGATTTGATTTTGCGTTTCATCGAGATGATGCCCGTGAGCACCACGGACGTCCTCGACGAAAACAATTTCGTGTCGATCCTTGAGACGAAACGTTCAATCGAATCGTTTTACGGGACTCTGATCCCGGAGACGGAGTTCCGAACGAACGGGCCGGCCACGTACTACCAAATCCCTGGCCGCAAACAGCGCGTTGGCTTTATCGGGGCGATGACGAATCTACATTTCTGCGAAAACTGCAACAAACTTCGTCTCACGTGCGACGGAAAATTGCGTCCGTGTCTCGGCAGTTACCTGGAGTTCGACATCATGAAACCGCTGCGGGCTGGCGCGACTGATGAGGAGCTTAGGCAATTCTTTGTCCATGTGGTCGAGCGCAAACCCGAGCAGCACGATTTCCGAGACAATTACCAACCGAACCGCAGGATGATCGCCATCGGCGGTTGACGAATGCGGCGGCTTACTCACATCGGAGACGATGGCCGGGCACGGATGGTCGACGTATCGGCAAAACCGATGAGTAAGCGAAGAGCTGTTGCGAGCGGTAAGATTCGGCTCGGACTCGAGACACTTGATCTGATTTCAAAAGATCAGATCGCGAAGGGGAACGTCTTCGCGACCGCGCGAATTGCGGGCATCCAAGCTGCGAAGCAAACGGCGCACCTTATTCCCCTTTGCCACACTCTGCCACTCGCGGAAGTTAAGATCGACGTTGTCACCTCGAATGAAGGTGCAGAGGTGAAATGTAGTGCACAGACCGTTGCGCAGACCGGCGTCGAGATGGAAGCGCTCGTCGGCGTCACCGTGGCTTTACTCACGATCTACGACATGTGTAAAGCGGTAGACAGAGAGATGCAGATTTACGACGTGCGTTTAATCGAGAAGACGAAGAGCGCTGTAGCGGCAGTCCGCGATCGCGGAGACGAAAAATCACGGCGCCCATCTGCCTTCGCACGGCTTCGGCGCCGCAAGTAGAGCCGCGACAGGAAATGCAAATACACGTTGGCGTCATCACGATCTCGGATCGCGCCAGCGCGGGTGATTACAAAGATCTCGGCGGCCCCGCGTTGAAAGATGCCGCGCGCAAATCGGGTTGGCAGGTTCTCGCGGAAGGGATCGTGCCGGATGACGCAACCCGGATTCAGGACGCGATCCGTTCGTTTTCCAAACAAGGCTGCGGTTTGATCCTGACGACTGGCGGGACGGGTGTCGGCCCGCGCGACATTACGCCCGAAGCGATTCGGGCGATCATGCGGGTCGAGTTGCCGGGCTTTGGCGAAGTGATGCGCGCTGAATCGATGCAGATCACGCCTAATTCAATCCTGTCCCGTAGTTTGGCGGCGATTGTCGATCATGCTCTGGTGATCGCGCTCCCGGGAAAACCGAGCGGTGCCGTGGAATGTCTCGGCTTTGTCCAAGGCGCAATTCCGCATGGCGTCGCGCTCGCGCAAGGGACGCCGACGTCGTGCTGATGAAACGACGGAGATGTCAGTCGGGATAGATCAGCAGCCGCATTAACTGCCTGCCGTAGTTTGTGAGATGCGCGTTTCCTTCGCGGCCAGAAATTACGTCGCGAGTCAAATAGGAACAATCAATCGAGCTCTTCTTTATATAGCTTAGCTCGGGCTGCGTCACGCGTCTGTCGGTTGGTTCAATTCTCAACGGCACACCGGAACGCGCGAAGGAGACTTCCCATGATGATTTCTCCGTTCGTTTGCCTGCAAGCATCCAGGGGTAAAGCCTAGGCAAGTCGAAGTGCCGCGAGTTCGGCAACGTAACTTTGTAGAATATCTCTTCATCGTTGAGAAATTCTGGAATCGTGAGCGCCGGATTTTTGCGGAGCGCCAGGTAGAGGCGCGCGACATCAAGGCCCGCGAGGTTCATCCCGTTGTAAATGCCGTTGTGATTAGGATCGTTTCTGAAAAACGTGTTGTACCATGCCTCGAATTGACGGCTGAACATCAGGTCCAATTCCAAGTGGAGATGCGCGCGCTCCCGGTTTAATCCCGTTCCGGTGTAGCCCATCACTGCAAGGCGCTGTCCGCGTGTAACCATTTCACCGCGCTGCACTGCGATGGAACTAAGGTGCCCGTACAGGCTGTAGTAATTCGAGCCGCCCCAGCGGTGTTCGATTACGATGTATTTTCCATAATTCGAGTAGCCAGCCACGAGGTTAGCGTGCACCACTTTGCCGTCGCCGATAGCCCGCACTTCATCCAGCGGCTCACCGTGCGAATCGCGGTGCAAGGGCCGAATATCGATTCCTTCGTGAAAACGGGTGTACACGACGCCACCTGCTGTCTCCGTGGGATCGCGGACAAACCCGTATTGGCCGCCCTCCCACGGCGTCGATTTCACACCGCCGTAATTGCGTTCGACGTATTGGTAAAACGCGGCGCCGTCGCCCGAGAATAGAGCGTCATTGTCCGTCGGCAGAACAAGATCCAGAGCCTGGTTTTGAGCGGCATGAGCCGGCATTGAGATTGAGCAGAAAACAACGATAAGGATTGCGGCAGTGAACAATCGCATGGTTGATTAACGCGATTGACGTTTTCGTGGACCGATTAAGCGCCAGTCTTTTTTCATCAAGTCAATGTCCGCTGCGGTCAATCCGGAAGGGATGTAAATCTTTCCGTCTGAGACGCGCTTATCGACTTGGAGTTCTGTGATCGGCCGTCCATTAATGAACACAAAAAGGAAACTGCCGCGGCGCTCAACGCTTAACGTGTCGAGTACCACGCGTCCGTGCTCGTCGAGTTGAATTAGCGCGCCATAGGTTCCGTTCTGGCCCGGATAGGGAGAAAACGCCATGACATCGTGTTCGGAAATCCACGGCATTTTCTCAATGGTCACATTTTTTCCAGATACCTGGGCGCGAACAGATGTTGCGAAAACCTCGGTGTCGCGAGGGTTCGCTTGTGCGTGCACCCGGAACGTGCAATGTCGTTGTTTCGCTACGCCCTCGGCCAGCGCAAAAACCAGGCAAAGCCCGAATACACAGAGAGTCTTCATGCCGATTGATAAAGGGTTTGACACGAATTTTGCAACCTCGAAAACCTTCGGGCGGTTTAGCCTGCTCATGAAGCGCCGCATCATTTTGCTTCTTTTGATGCTTTTCATGGCCGGGGAAATCTTTGGCCAGGATGCCGCGCCGACCGCCACTCCGGCGCGGAGACGCGGTTGGTTAAGCCGCATCCTCCATCCATTTTCGCCCGAGGTGATCCCGCAGTACAAAGATCCAAGGTTGCGTGGGCTCGCGCTCGATCTCCAAATCATACCGCAGACGGTAAAGTTGTCTGAGGTTCGCCAGCTTGGAGTAAAAGTGACGCTGGCAAATCTGTCAAAGCGTCCTGTGGCGCTCGACTTTCCGACGAACCAGCGCATCGAAATTTACCTGACGGATTCCGCAGGAGACATTCTGGCAAAATGGTCCGACAACCACGCTATCACTGAAAAACCCGTCACGATTTTAATCAATCCTCAAGAGCGGGTCGAGTACAACGAAACAATCGCGACGCGCGAACTCACACCAAACAAGGTCTTTATCGCCGAAGTCTTCTTGCCGCAATACCCGGAGTTGCGGATCCGGCAAAAATTCCTCGCTGTGCCTTGAGGATGTTCATAGTCGATAGCTGATAATCGATAGAGCCGAACGTGACTGCCGACCAACTCTCAACTACGAGCTATCAACTTTTTTCCGACTACCACACTCATCCACAGGGACATCGGGTGCAACGGTACACCCAGACCTTACTTCAGCCTTGGGCGGATTCAGCGCGCAACTTGGGTTTAACCGATATCGCTTTTACCGATCACGATCGCTATCACGCGGGGATCGACTTCGACGAAATCGATCATTTACGGGAAAGAAATCCCGATTTGCGAATCCGCGCCGGGATCGAGCTCGATAACGATCCCATTTACTCGGGGGCTGGCCGGACTTGGATTGAGAAGCATTGGGACAAGCTCGATTTTGTTCTCGGCTCGGTTCATTTTCTCGATCGCCTCGATCAGATGTTCGACAGCGTGCCGGATGGCGCGGCGCAATTCCAAGGCTGCGATATCGATGCCGTGTATGCAGATTACTTTGGCCGTGTCCGCGAAATAGCAGCAACGGGACTAGTCGATTGCCTCGCCCACCTCGATCTCATCAAAATCCACGGTCATCGGCCCCTTGCAGAGATTGGCAGTTTGGTCGGCGAAACGCTCGATTTTATTCGGACGCGAAATCTTGCGATTGAGCTTTCCACTGCTGGATGGCGCAAGCCGGTGAACGAAGCTTATCCAGGGGACCGGATCATTGAACTCGCAATTGAGAAACGCATTCCTTTCACAACGGCCTCGGACGCGCACTCGTACGCGCAACTTGGCGACAATTTTCCAACCCTGGGGCAAAGAATGGCGAGCTTTGGGATTAAGCAAGTCTGCGTTTTCGAAAAACACAATCGCATGCATCTGCCAC
>CATPBS010000154.1 GCA_955652715.1 uncultured Candidatus Udaeobacter sp. | reverse complement strand
TTGTTTTCCTGGCGCGGCGGGCGTTTGCCAATTGAATTCCCAAAGCCGCCATGCGGTTGGTTCCGATTCACCGAGCAGTTTCGCCTCCATCCATGTCGTGCCACCGTCCGTGCTCAGTTCCACCTTGGTGATTTCGCCATCGCTCGTCCATGCGGCACCGTGAACACGCACGCTGGAATTTGCCGGAACAACTTCGCCTTGAGCCGGCTTCGCAATTTGCGCTTTGACTAGCATTTCGGTTAGCGGCGTCCGCTCAGCGATTTCCCCTCGCCTCTTCCAGTAGGCGTAATCGATCGTCTGGTAATATCCGGTAAAAGGCCGGCCAGTGACGATGATGCGCTGCAGCCATTTAATTGACGCCATTGCGTACCAGCCAGGCACAATCGCACGCACTGGAAAGCCGTGTTGAGGTGGAAGTTCGGTGCCATTCATTTTGTAAGCGAGCAAGACGTCGGCGCGTGCTTTCTCGAGAGGAATGCTCCGGGCAAACTTCAACCCGCCCGGCGGACTCTTCGGATCCTCGAGCATGCCGCCGTCCGTTCCTTCCAAAATTACTTCACATCCGTTTGTTTTCACGCGTGCGCGGTCGAGCAGGATCGACAATGGCACGCCGGTCCATTCCGCTGTGCCGACCGCGCCAAGTCCCCATTGCACACCTTTGACTTTCGGTTCGAGAAAACTTCGATTATTGCCGGCGCATTCCAGCGTCACCGAAATTGTCACGGGCTCGAATTCGAGCAGCTCTTCGTAATTGATGGCGAATGGCTTCTCAACATCGCCCTCGACATGAAGCCACCATGCATTTCTGTCGATCGATGGAATTGGAAAATGTGTGCGAACGTAAAATGATTCAGTCGGCGTGAGAAAGCCCTTCAGCTTTTCAAACGGCATCTCGAGATTGAGCGACTCTTCACTTCGAACGATCCTGCCGTCGCGCAGTTTGATGTCACGTTCTTGCATGGAATATTCGCGCAGGTCTCAACACTATAACGAGGCGAACTGCGCGTCATCTTCGGCCAGGTGCTGGATATGATTCATCGCGCGAAGATGCTCGTTGACCGCTTGGCCCAAAGGTCAGCGCGCGGACAACGCAAAAGTCTTCATGCAAGCATCGAAAAGCGGTTCAAGCTGCGCTTGGAGCTCGACGGGCGCGGTGCAAGTTACAATGATCTTTTTGTCGCCCGGCCCCTGGAAAAAATATATCGTCTGTCCAACGTCGGCATCCTTCAGTTTGTTTTGCAATTTCACCTTGTAAGCGGGCGTCTTTGAGTCGGTCGTAAATTCCGCGCGTACAACCTTTCCTTTCGCCGCGCTTTTCCTCAGCGACTGGGTATTTGCGTCCACGTAAGCGAGAAGTGTTCCGTCGTACGGTTCAACGGTTGTCACCATATTGCTCGACACGCCGCTCGATTTGGGCGCCGCAATTATGGCTGCTTTGGACGGAGGCGGCGGTTTTGTT
Source organism: uncultured Candidatus Udaeobacter sp. (assembly GCA_955652715.1). Lineage (GTDB taxonomy): Bacteria > Verrucomicrobiota > Verrucomicrobiia > Chthoniobacterales > UBA10450 > Udaeobacter. Next base: position 1,947 of record CATPBS010000154.1, on the reverse strand, counting down.
TCCCAACCCAGGGGAATGCGATGACTGTAGCCGTGTTCAGCAGACGTAAAGGTGTCGCCAATTTTTTGAGGCGTTGGTGTGGAATTGCTAGACACTTCCTGGACGCCGCCCTTGGGAAATTGCTTAATACCGAGAACGATCGCCACCAAGATCACAACTCCGATTAACACGCGCAGCGCTATTTTCATGGTGGCAAGTCTATCCTCGGTAACATCTTCGCCGCAACTATGAAAAGTCCTGGCCTCCCTAATTCGAGGCGCTATGCGCTGCGAACGAATTAACGTTGATTTCTCTATTGTGCAGCTTGACGTGGCGCGATGCCGAGTGCCTTTTCGATTGCGGCCGGGTCGTAAACCTTGCCGCCCTTAATCACGGCCGTAATCTTGCTAGTGTCGCGGATGTTCTGAATTGGATCGCCGTCGATGAGCACCATGTCGGCGAGTTTGCCGGCGGCGATCACACCGCGATCTTTGTTGACACCCATTACCAACGCTGGAGTCAATGTTGCCATGCGCAGCACTTCAGCCGGTGCGATCCCAGCGCGAACATAAAGCTCAAGTTCGTGGTGCAGCATGTAGCCGGCTAACTCGTCAGTCCCTGGGATGATCGTAATACCAGCATCGTAAAGAGCTTTTACCAGACGCAGCATCGCCGGGTAAGCTTCGCGATACGCCGCCTCTTTGTCCTTCGGAACTTCGAGCGCACCGCTCAACATTAAACGCCGAACCTGGGGCGGAAAACGCGGCGCGATGTCCTCGAGCCCTGGGGTTACTACGGTCGGGTCTCCGCAAAACAGCCCCTCAAAGGTGCCCATGGTTGGATCAAGAACAGTGTGATGCTGCTTGAGGAAAGCGATGAACTCGCGCACTTGGGGTTTGTCAGGCGTAAACTCGCGCGCGTGCTCGGCAACCTTGATAAAACGGTCGCGATTACGCGTCTCCTTCACTTCCGGGAACAGGAAATTCAGTTCGATGAAATTGATGTGCTGGATTTCGTCGGCACCGCCCTCCACGAATTGCCTGGCTGACATAAACGCCGGCACGTGACCGCTCACGCGCAAGCCCAGTGCATGCGCGCGATCAGCGATAATCGGAACCAGTTCTGGCTTGACAGAGGAATAGATCTTGATCTGGACGTAGCCGTGGTCGGCATACCAATCGACATCCTGAATCGCCTGCTCGGCCGTATCGACGCGCATCTTGGTCGGCCCTGCAAATTCTCCAGTGCCATCGATGATTCCGGCCTTCAATACGCGCGGCCCGAGTTCGCTGCCGTCATCGAAGCGCGCTACGCGCTTTAAGAAAGCATCGGTATCATTAGCCATGTCGCGCGCGCTAGTCACTCCGTTGGCGAGATCGAGCGGGCCATCGATATCGCTGAAGTGCTGGTGGTTGTCCCACAACCCAGGCATCAGAAAGCGGCCATGCGCATCGATGGTCTCAACAGCCGCGGATGGTTTTATGTCGGCGTCGGGTGCCACGCGTACGATGCGATCACCGCGCGCGAGTACGCTCATTCCCGGCGTGACGCTAAGATCGCGCGGATCGAACAGTCGCGCGTTACGAATGACGAGATCGTTTGTGGGAACGTGTGCGAGCTGATGCGCGAGACGCCTGGACCATACATTGTCTGCCTCTTGTTGAGCGGCTTGCAACTGCGTGATCGCCGCTTGGTATTGCGCAGCAATAACGGAAAACCAGTTCGCTACTGATGCCGCCGTGTTGCCATCGTGATCCAGCCAGATCGACTGCGGCGTAAAAAACAGGCCAGTAATGCGGTACTGAATCAGTTCGACGTTACCGGATACACCATTAACACTGAGCTTGCCCGATTCCTCAATACTCGCTTCTCCCGCAGGCAACAGTGACAGTTTGTGATCCGGCGCTTTGAGCAGAGCACGCGCGAGGACGCCAGTAAATTCGGGCGGTGGATTAGCCGGGATGTAGA
>CATPBS010000153.1 GCA_955652715.1 uncultured Candidatus Udaeobacter sp. | reverse complement strand
CGTCTTGGTCACACCGCTGTTTGCTCAGACGCCGTCGCCGAGCGCGTCTGGAAATGCAAAGCATCCGTTCACCTTCGAAGACATGATGGCGCTGAAACGCGTGGGCGCACCGGCGCCGTCGCCAGATGGGAAATGGGTCGTATTCTCCGCGACGGATGTCGATCTCGCGGCGAACACGAAAGTTTCCCATTTGTGGATTGTGCCAGCCAGCGGCGGTGAATCGCGGCGGTTGAATCCAACGCCGAATCACGAGGAGCGACCGAGGTTTTCGCCTGACGGCAAACGACTCATCTGGACTTCGAAAGCGACTGATCCGACGCAAATCTGGATGTGCGACTTTGACTTCGGAAGCGGAGTGCTGGTTGGGAAGCCTCATCAAGTCACGAACATTTCGACTGGCGCGGACGGCGCGATCTGGTCGCCGGACGGAAAGAACATCGTGTTCGTGTCGGCGGTTTATCCGGACTGCAAGGACGACGCGTGTAACAAGCAGCGCGATGACGAACTCAAGAAGAGCAAAGTGAAAGCGAAAATTTTCACGAAGCTCTTCTATCGGCATTGGAACGCCTTCACCGAATTCAAGCGCAGCCATTTGTTTGTGATCAATGCAGACACGATTGCTGAAACTGTAGAGGCAGGCGTGTCGCCTGCACCATCCTCGCCATCGCAGCCGACACGGCTGCCACCACAGAAGAATCCGAATGAGCCGCGCGATCTTACGCCGGGCGATCACGATGTGCCGCCGTTTCATCTTGGCGGGCAGGACATGTATGCGATTTCGCCGGACGGCCAGGAGGTCGCTTACACGAGCAATGTCGATGAGGTCGAAGCCACCAGCACGAACAACGAAATTTTCATCGTGCCGATCAGCGGTCCCGCGACTGCGGGAAAGAAAATTTCCACCAGTCCCGGAGCCGACACGACGCCGCTTTATTCGCCGGATGGAAAATATCTCGCCTGGCGCTCGCAAGCCCGCGCCGGCTTCGAAGCCGATAAATGGCGGCTCCTCGTCCAAGATCGACAATCAGGGAAGACGCGTGATCTGACGGCGAGGTTTGACCGCTCAGTCGGAAGCCTCGCTTGGTGGAGCAATTTGGACTGGATTTTGTTTAGCTTCGAAGAGCACGGGCAATCATTCATTGCGGCAGCTTCAATTCTGTCACTCGACCAAGGAGAGGATCCTATTGTTCTGCCGAAGGGTGGCCGGCGTCGTGGAATCGGAAATCCGACGCACGCTGACGATCTAACAGCACTGGGAAGCACACTTTTTTACTCAAACATGTCTGCTCTCGCGCCTAACGAGATTCGAAAAATCGATCTTCCGACCGCGGGCAACGAGACTTACACCGGTTGGTATCCGGAGGACGATCACGCCGTCACACACATGAACGACGCGTTGTTATCGCAGATCGACATGCAGCCATTGGAGTCATTTTGGTTCAAAGGCGCGAACGACGAAGAGGTTCAGGGATTCATGGTCAAGCCGCCGGGGTTCGATCCAAACAAGAAGTATCCATTAAAAATTTTGATCCACGGCGGGCCGCAAGGGGCGTGGGGAAACGAGTGGACGTATCGCTGGAACGCGGAGTTGTTCGCGGCGACGGGAAATTATGTGGTAGTGATGATCAATTTCCACGGCTCGGCCGGTTACGGGCAGAAGTTTACCGATTCGATCAGCGGCGATTGGGGCGGCAAACCGTATGTCGATCTGATGAAGGGGCTCGCTTACGTGGAGAAAACGTATCCGTTCATCGACAAGAACCGCGAGGCCGCACTTGGCGCGAGCTATGGCGGCTACATGGCCAACTGGTTGTTAGGCCACACCGACCGCTTCAAATGCATCGTGTCGCATGACGGGATGTTTAATGCTGAATCCGCTTACGGCACGACCGAAGAGATCTGGTTTATGAACTGGGAATTCGGCGGTCCGCCGTGGAAAAAACGGGATGTTTATCGGAAGTGGTCACCGCACGAATACGCAGCAAATTTCAAAACACCGACGCTGGTCGTACACGGCCAAAACGATTATCGCCTCGAGGTTTCGCAAGGATTCGATCTCTTCACCACGCTGCAAATACTGAAGGTGCCCTCAAAGATGTTGTACTTCCCAGATGAAGGCCATTGGGTGCTTAAGCCGCAGAACAGCCGACTCTGGTACAAAACCGTGAACGACTGGGTGGATCAATGGTGCAAATAGTCCTCTGTCATGTCGACCGAAGTGGAGACATCTCTCAATATTTCTGATCGGGCATTTCGACAGGTCCGGCGGCAGATTAAGTTTGCTTCTTACATTTCTTTCATTCGAGTCAACACCGCGCTCGCTTGACTTTTTGCGCGGGTTGCGCATTAAGAACGCCGTCGAAATTCTATGCATCATTCGTTGTTGGGTCTTTTGCGGGTAGTTGTTTCGGTTGGTCTCGTTTTACTCGTCACCGGTTGCGGTGAGGACCCGCGTTATTCCGCCAGGACGCAATATTTGGGTGGCGCCTACGGTAACGCGCCGGCCGGTCCTCCACGCGATACCGTCTCTTACTGGGACGGCGACAACGCCGGCGGAAGTCCCTCTGTAAAGATCAGCCTCGGAGAACAGCGCGCCTATTTTTACAAGGCCGGTGTGCTCGTAGGCGTGTCGCAATTGTCGACAGGCCGCGAGGGACTAAACACGCCCACCGGTACTTTTAAGATTATTCAAAAGGACAAGGACCACGCCTCCAGCTTATTCGGGGACTATGTCGATTCGGGAGGTAATGTGGTGACGCCCAACGTCGATGTGACTAAAGACCCGAAACCACCGGGAACTCACTTCAGAGGCACGCCGATGCCGTATTTCATGCGCATCGTGTCAGGGACAGGCATGCACGCAGGTTATTTGCCGGGCTATCCGGCGTCGCACGGCTGTATTCGCATGCCTGAATTCATGGCGGAAAATTTCTTTAAATCAGTCTCGCTCGGAACGCCGGTCACGATCACCCATTAGGTCTTAAGCGGGCTCTTGTATCTGGGCTTGCAGAAGATTCCCGGTGGCGGCATTCTGATCATCCCGCTGCCAAAATATGATCGTTATTACGCAACCCAATGCCACCGAGGAACAGATCGAGCGGATCGTCACGCGTGTACGCGAGTTCGGGCTTGAGGCACAAATCAGTCGTGGCGCATCTCGCGTGATCATCGGCGTAATTGGGCCTGAGGCGCTTCTTCGCGAAAAGCCGATTGCAGCGATGGCGGGTGTGGAAGCCATCATCCCCGTGTTGAAGCCATACAAACTTGCCGCGCGCGATTCTCGCGGCGCATCTTCAGTCGCAATCGGCGACGTGCGGCTGGGCGAACACGAGGATGTTGTTCTGATTTGCGGCCCATGCTCGGTCGAAAGCAGGGAACAAATTCAGTCGATCGCGACAATGGTGAAAGAATCTGGCGCAAAAATTTTGCGCGGCGGCGCGTTTAAGCCGCGCACTTCGCCATACAGTTTTCAGGGGTTACGCGAAGAGGGACTTCGCTTTCTCGCGGAAGCGCGCGCCAAAACGGGCCTGCCTGTGGTCACCGAAGTCATGGACGCGCGCGATCTCTCCATGATCGAGAGGTACGCAGACTGCCTGCAGGTTGGCACGCGCAACATGCACAATTTTTCTCTCTTAAAGGAAGTGGGCCGCAGCAGACTTCCCGTGCTGCTCAAGCGCGGGTTCAGCGCCACAATCTACGATCTGATGATGAGCGCGGAATACATTCTGAACGAGGGCAACTCTAACGTGGTTCTCTGCGAGCGCGGCATTCGCACTTTCGAAACCGCGGCCCGCTACACGCTCGATCTGAGCGCTGTTCCAATCTTAAAATCCAAAACGCATCTGCCCGTGATTGTCGATCCGACACATGCGCTCGGTCTGCGCGAATTTGTTCCACAGATGTCTCTCGCCGCAGTCGCCGCTGGCGCGGACGCGCTCATGATCGAGGTGCACGATTCTCCCGAACTGGCCAAGAGCGACGGCAACCAGGCGCTCACTCCGGAAATTTTTGCCGAGCTCGTCCCACGTCTCAGCGCCGTTGCCGCAGCCATCGGACGCGCACTGTAGCCGGGATCGGCGATCCCGGTCGAGGTGAAGCTTGTCTGCAACACGCGCGCTGCGTGTCTCACCCGCCCTCGCGGCGTCATAGCCAGGCAGCGCAGGAGACTCTGCTACAACTCTGCCGGATTTCTGCGTAAACTCTACAGT
>CATPBS010000152.1 GCA_955652715.1 uncultured Candidatus Udaeobacter sp. | reverse complement strand
GCGAAGCCCCAAAAATGGTCGCAAACCGCAGAGGTGTCGGAGACCATGCTTTGCCGTTGCCACTGGCGAGTAGAGACTTTTCAACAGCCACCTTCGTTTCCGCGTAGAGGGAGACCGGGCTTAGCTCCGATTCCTCATCCACGTAATGGTTTGCGTCCTTCATCTTTCCGTAATTGCTGCACGTCGAGGCGAAAACGAATCGTTCGACGCCAGCGCGCTGACTATCTTCGATAAGCGCCAAGGAGGCTTGGAGGTTGACGGCTCTCGCGAGATGGGGGTCTCTGGCACATGCAGGGTCGCCAACGACGCCCGCGAGATGGATGACCGCTTCCATTCCCGAAAGAGCGGACCTTACTGCCCGGCGATCGCGGATATCTGCGCGCCGGAACTCGAAGGCGGGATCCGACCAGACCGAGAGAAGCGAAGCCCCTCCGTGATTCAAGCTATCGAAGACCCTGAGTGTGTGACCCGCGCTCAAAAGGATCGGAACAAGCATCGAACCGACGTATCCTGCGCCTCCGGTAACCAAGATCTTCATATCAAATCGCTCCGCTGCGAAAGTCTTCCTGGGCCTTGGCATAATCCTCGTGACGCCCCATATCGAGCCAGTATTCCATGATGGGAAAACTGACGACAACTTTTCCTGCCTCGATCAGCTTTTGTATCAATTCCGTCATGTCGAAACGCTGGCCGGAGGGAATGAGGTCGCAAACCGCAGGTTCGAGGAGATAGGTGCCCGCGTTAATGAAAAAGCTGAGCGACGGTTTCTCCTGCAACTGTGTTACGTGGACATCCTCGCACTCCACTACGCCAAAAGGGACCTGGACATCGTATTTCCTCACGCCAATCGTGAGATCGGCGTGGTAAGCGCGGTGGAAATCGAGCATGGCATCGAACGGCGCGCCCGTTAGAACATCTCCATTAATCACCAGCATCGTGCCGTCGAAGTGCTTCAGCGACTTGAGTCCACCGGCGGTTCCTAGGGGATGCTCTTCCTGCAGATAATTCAAGCGAACCCCAAAGGTCTCTCCGTTTTTGAAATGGTCCGAGATGGCTTCGGGCAGATAGTGGGTGGTCAGGCTCACGTCCTTGATCCCGGCGCGTCTCAATTGGGCGATTGTTAGCTCCAGTAACGGCCGGTCGCCGACGGGTAACATCGGTTTGGGCAGCTTCTCGGTGAGAGGCAACAGCCGGGTCCCGAGGCCCCCCGCCATAACCACGGCGGAAAGAGCCAGGCCGGGATCGGGTACTATGTCTTTGCGCAAAAGGAGCTTTTGAACCCGTCCCTCGTTATCGACCACCGGCAATTGACTGACGTCATGTTTGTTCATGAGCCGCAAGGCCTCCGTCGGGACGACAGGGAAGAGGGCGGTTATGGGGTGAGAACTCGCGATCGTCCCGCAAGGCTCACTGAGGGGTTTGCGTCGCAGAATCGCCCGGCGAAAGTCTCCGTCTGTCAACAAGCCGAGGAGACGGCGGTCCGGATCGCAAACCAACAGAGTGCCGGTGGCCGCCTTGTCGAGTTGGGCCATAGCTTCCGAAATCGAAGCGCCAGGCGCGACAATCGACGCCCTGAGCCGGCGCTCAACCCGTACTTGATCCGCTTCAACTGTCAGATCCTGGCGCAACACGAAGATCTGAACCCGGCCGTTGGCATCCACAGCAGGCAAATGGTGAATGTCATGCTCGTTCATGATTCGCAGCGCCTCCTCCGCGTTTACGGGCGCTGGCACTTTAATGGGATTAAGGGTTGCGATGGCGGTGCAGGGATCATCCAGCGATCGGCCTTGCAGCACAGCTCGCCGGATGTCGCCATCGGTCAAAAGCCCGCAAAGGTAGCGGTCGACATCGCACAGCAATAAGGCCCCGGTGCCGGCCCGTTCGAGCTGCGCCATCGCTTGCGAGATGGAGACCGCTGGCGCGATTATCGAATCCACCAGCCGTTTCTCGCTTTCAGTGTCTTTCATGCATATTCCAAAGTTTTCGTGGGCTGCAGAACCGGACAGTCCATCCCAAGCGCGTTCCAAAGCTGCCTGGAGACCTTGCCCGTCTCCGTCTCCAGGACGGTTACGGTGGTCGTCCCGAAAGCATTGTTCGCCGCCACGCCCACCGCACTTAGAGCTTTCAACGGGAAGGTCTCCTCATCAAAAACGTACTGCCATCGATGAAAGGGTGTCAGAATATCGAAATTGTCGTGATGGAAGGTTCCAGCGGAAGTCTTCAAGGCCAGCCATGGCTGCGGCCCGAAAACAGGAGTTGGGCTGATTACTTTCAGGACGTGCGCTGTCCCATCGGCCCTGGCAAGAGAAAGCTCCAGTTCACAGGGGGGGTGAGAGACCAGTCCCAACGCGCTACGCATCGCCGCGACCGCTTCGGAGAATTGAAACGCGACATCAGGAAAGTCTTTGCTTGCCGCCACGAGCAGCTTTCGAACTGATTGTACGTCCAAGCGAAGGTCACGAAAATCGTGGTTGGTGAAGCCGAGCACAACCTGTTTGCCTGCGCGCGCTTCCTCGAAAGCCTGCCGCACATCCGCCTCGATGAGCAAACGGTAGCGTGTTCCCACGTTCAAACAGCGGCCGATCCAACGGCGACAACTCCCCGGTACCTGATAATCATCGTGCGCCGGATGGTAGGGCTGCCAGTTGGCCGGTGCGCGGCGCCAGTCACCCAAGCGCCCCTCATCGAGTCCGAATTGCGCTTTGTCTTCCTCGGTCGCCACTACCGCCTGACTCGAGAAGTCGAAGGGAATAAATTGCTCGAGGAACCAGTGACTGTCCGGCCTGGTCACATGGTAACCTGGCCGATTTGCTGCCGGAAACCACTTTCGCTCGATCACCCTGCGCGAAAGCACTTGTGCTAGGCTATCTGAATTCGCCCACCAGTGCGTCGCACAGAGGTTGGCTTCGCGCCGGAAGGCATGGGGATGATAGTGGAAATGGAGACCGTCCTGAACGGATCCGGTCTCCCGAAGAACCGTGCGGTAGTGGTCGAAAACATTGTGATAACCGATATCGCGTCGCCGCGGATTAAGGTCATAATCCACATGATCAACACAAAACCAGTTGTAGACCCAACCGCCCCCGTTGGTATCACGCACCTCATTCCGAAACCTGTCCGACAAAGCATCGGCCAACATCAGGTCCACCTTGTCCCAGGTATCGTTGTAGGAGAGAAGGTGTGGATCCACAACCCTTTGGACGGCAGCTTCCAACCCACCCAAATCAACCTGGCCTTTCTGAAGGCGGCGCAACAACTCTGTGCTCGGTTCGAAGTCCAGGTCAAAGATCCCTTTCAACCGCTCAAACGTGGCATCGAGCGACTCATGAAGGGGGCCCTCGGTGTCGATGCAGTGCACTACGTACACTGTTCTCACGGTTTGGAATCCACTCCCTATCTCGGGCAAACTTCGCTTTTAATGACTCGCGCCGGGACGCCGACGGCTGTAACCTTCGACGGGATATCCTCAAGCACTAACGCGCCTGCCCCGACAATGCTCCCGGCCCCAATGGATTTCCCTTGGATGATCGTTGCCGCAGCGCCAATTTGCGCCCCGTCCCCGACGCGGACATGCCCGCAAAGAACGGCCCCGGGGCCGACGTGAACATGGCTGCCCAAGACACAATCATGATCGACTGAAGCGGCCGTGTTAATGATGGTGTCGAGACCAATGCATGTTCCGGGTTGCACCACTGCCTTGGCCATGATTTGGACGCCACTGTCGAGGTGGACATCGGTGGCCACCACGGCTGATGGGTGAATGACCTGTTCGAAGAGATATCCCTCGGCGGCAAACCTTTCATAGACTGCACTGCGCAGAGGCGACCCAATCCCGTTTGCGAGGCGCACCTTTTCAGGTGCAAAGCGCAAGATCACCTCTTCCTCTCCCAGCCGTGCGACCCCCAAGACCGGCTTGCCATCCGGCCCAAGTTCGCAATATCCGAGGATTTGCCGATCCTGCAGGAGCAGCGTGTAAATTACGACTTTCGCGTGACCTCCACCCCCAAGAATGATTATCGGCAGCCCCATTTCAAACCGTTGCCGCGAAGTCCCTCACAGCAAATCCCTCCACTGAAGCACTTGGTCCTCCAAAACGGCCGATGTCAGCTTGCGCCCGACAACATAATTCAGTTCATTCGGCGAAATGCCGGTGCCAGGACGCTTCGCGGCAACGTCCTCCTCCCTTATCACCGAACCTTTCTGGAGCGCTCGTCGTGCCACTAGGCTCCGGCGGAATTTTTTGCGTTTCTCCAGCTCCACGTCGCTTACCAGGCGCTGGCTGTTGCCCAGCGCCTTGAAAATGTGCCTTCCCTCCTCGACGATCGTCCTCAATTCAGCGGGATTCGCTGAGATGGCGTGGTCCCAGCCCTCCATTTCCTTGTCGAGCGTGAAGTGCTTCTCGATAACATGGGCTCCCAGCGCGATCGCCGCCAGAGCAATGGCTGTGCCCAGCGTATGGTCGCTGAATCCCGCCGGCAGTTCAAAGGCTTGCTCCAAGGTCATCATGTTGCGCAGATGAATTATTCCGTAATCCGGCGGGTAAATTGAAACACAGTGTAGCAAAACGATCTGAGAATTCCCTTCCGATCGAATCGCAGCAACTGCCTGCTCGATCTCAGCCAGCGTAGCCATACCCGTGGAGATGACGATTGGTCGCTGCTGTCGAGCGACATATCGCAACAGGGGCAAATGAACGATATCCATCGAAGCGATTTTGAAAAAGGGCACGCCCAGCTCTGTCAGCAAATCTACCTCTTCGACCGAGAAGGACGTCGAGCAAAACGCCACCCTTCTGGCGTCGCAATGTTGTTTAGCCTCTCGATGTTGCTCCGCTGTGAACTGATACGCTCGCACCATTTCGCGTAGTGTTCCGAAATGCTTCTTTTTGTCGGAATACTGCGTGTTGCGCGCATACTCCTCCTCCGCGATGAGAGAAGTTTCGCTCCACGACTGAAACTTCACTGCGTGCGCACCCGCCTCCGCCGCCGCGTCGATCAACTGTCGGCATAGCCCCATGTCGCCGTTATGATTCGAGCCGACCTCCGCGATGATGTACGGTGGGTGTCCCGGGCCAACCATAACTTCCCCAAAGCTAACAGTGTTCATGATAGATTTGCGCGTTGGCTTGCCCACATTGCCTCCAGAGCCGGATGTGCGACGGATGACCACCAAATTGGTGCGGGATTGAGCACATTCAATGACTCAACATAGCGTTGAAGTTGGCGAGGGTCATGGACAATGCACTCTCTAAACGATTCGACATTGGAAGCTGCGCGCTTGACCCGCGTCAGTCGCTCGGGCAGAAAGTCCGCGGATTTGACTGCAAGCAAGTGTTGAAAATGTTGCCGCACTAACTCCGTGTCCCCGACTACTTGTTCCTGGCCGACGGGAAATCTCACCCGGGCCATGTTCGCTCCATGCTGGCGGTAATCCATCCGGGCCACTGGATCGAACGCCAGTCTCGCTCCCATTAACCATGCCTGGGTCGCCAGAAACCAGTCGACCAGGACCACTCCTGCGGGAACCGGCAAACACCGCCGAAGCAAGTTCGACCGATAGGCCGAATTTGATAAACCGAAAACGTTGTGCTGAGGCAGAACGTCCTCGGCGCTGGTTCCCGGAGGCAAGCCCAAGGTCAATCCCAACTCCTGACCTTCTTGGTCGACCAGCCGCAGAGCGCAGCCGGCCAACTCGCTGGTTTCCAAAGCAGCACGTGCGGCGGCCAGGCGCGACTCCTGTAATATGTCGTCGCTGTCCACCAAGACCACCGCATCACAAGCTTCCACGATTCGGGCCATGGCCCGCTCCCGGACCTGTGCTGGAGTATCTCCAGGCTCTGAGAGTATCCAAGTCGCCTCCAATTGAGCTCCAATCGTTCTTTCCACTGCTTCAGGCTCGATTCCGTCCAAGCCGACCCAGAGTTGATAGTCTTGATCGGTCTGGGCTCGCACCGAGCGATACCAATCCGGCAGGTACGCCTCAACGCCACGATAAATCGTTGTGCAAACCGCGACTTTCTTTACCGCACCATTCATTTTGGGCTCGCCGCCACCGGGACACTTAGTGCTACCGAAGCTATTGTCCCGTCGGGTAGGTGCCACTCATACGGTATGACCACAGAGGTGGCCTCGGAGACGCGCGTCCGAAATTCGCCTTTATAGCCATAGTCCTCAAGATTGGCCGTGACGCTAAACGACCCCACGTCCTCGTAGTCAATTACGGAATCTTTTCCGTCATTCGTTTTGATGGCCATTCTGACGGTATACCGCTGCGGCAGCAGCGGCATCGATTTGAACCTGCAAGCAATCAGGCCTTTGCCTTGGAGGGCCTTTGGCCTATGTCCGTCCAGCAACATGTTGGCGGTGAAACAATTGCCTTTGCTGCTCTGAATCACGATCAAGAAGTACGGCTTTTCTATGCACTTCTGCGCGTCAAAGGCTATTTCGACGATCAAATCCTCACCTGGACGAAACTGGCGTGTTTCCTGACCGTTGTCATTTTTCAAAACGATCTTTTGAATTACCAGTCCGTAGCCCTCTGTTTGCTGCCGCCCGAAACCCCTTGAGAGTCCGGCAAAATAGGCTTCCACGACGCTCTCCGCATCTCCATCGGCTCGGATCTTGCCGTCCTCAATGAGGAGCCCGCGCTGGCACAACGTGCGGACAGCGTCCATGTTATGGCTCACGAACAAGACCGTCCTCCCTCCACGCGCCACCTCCCCCATCTTCCCCAAGCACTTCTTCTGGAATGATAAATCGCCCACCGCCAACACCTCGTCGACCAAGAGGATCTCTGGTTCCAAATGTGCTGCAACTGCGAAGGCTAGACGCACATACATTCCGCTGGAATATCGCTTCACTGGCGTATCCAGAAACTTCTCGATCTCGGAGAAAGCTACGATCTCATCGAACCTGCGGCGAATCTCGACCTTGGTCATGCCGAGGATTGCCCCGTTGAGAAAAATGTTCTCGCGCCCGGTGAGTTCCTGGTGAAACCCGGTTCCGACCTCCAGGAGGCTGGCCACCCGCCCCCTGAGCCGAACGCGGCCTTCCGTCGGTTCGGTGATCCGGCTGAGTAGTTTCAACAGAGTGCTCTTGCCGGCGCCGTTGCGCCCAACAATACCGACGACCTCCCCCTGCTTCACTTCGAACGACACATCCTTTAGCGCCCATATCTCTTCGCTCTTCGCTCTCCGCTCTCCGTTCTTCCGTTTCAGCCAGCCCAACGGGTTCCGCACTGCGCCTTCCAGGGCGTGGCGCAGCCCATCCCCACTCCGCTGACGGCCGAGAACGTAGCGCTTGGAGAGGTTTTCGACGGAGATGATCGGTTCACTCATCGTTTCAAAGTAGAAACTCGGAAAACAGAAAGTTGAAATCGGATTTCAGTTCTTCCCTTTCGTTCTATTGATCATCGTGGTCATGACAGCGATAAGTTCGTCGGCTTCCTTTTCGATGACCACGGTGTCTTTGGGAGCAATCCCGCAATCCTCGCGGAGCAACTCGAGCCACATTTGGGATTCATCAGCCTCTTGCAGCGCGCCGCCAAGTTTCGAAACAAATTCTTCATCTGACCGTGCTCGCGATGCCTCGCGAACGTGGGCGGCGACAGATGTTCCCGATCGCAACAATTGTTTGCCCAAAACGCGGACCTCTTCGCGCGCTTTTGGAAGCGTGACGAATAACCGGATTGTGGCCGAAGCATATCCCTTCGTCCGGTCCCGAAATTCGATTGGCAGTCGCCCCTGATTCATCTCCCCTTTCCCAATTTCAGCTTTGTTAATCTTGGTGGATCAGCTCTTCAGATTTCCAAATTTCTGCTTTCAGCTTTCCCAATTTTCTTCAGATTACATCCGCGAACGTCCGCTCGGTATTTCGGAAATGCCGGATACCGGTGAGCAGGAGCACGACGACGCCAAGCACGGAAACAATCATGCCCGGCAGATAAATGGCTTGCTCGCCGCCCAGAATCGCCCAGCGGAAGCCATCAATCACTCCAACCATCGGATTCAACGAATAGAGAGGCCGCCATTGCTCAGGGACGACGTTGCTGGAGAAACCGACCGGTGAGATGTAGAGCCCGAACTGCACGATAAAGGGCACGATGAACCGGAAATCACGGTATTCCACCATCAGCGCAGCAATCCACATGCCCACCCCAAGAGACGCGGCAAAAGCAAGCATTACAAAAAGCGGCAGGAATAGGATGTTGGGCGACGGCGCAAAGTGATACCAGATCATTAATAACACCAGGAACGCCGCCGAGATGACAAAATCAACGAAACTGGTCACGACGCTGCTGGCCGGGATCACGAGCCGCGGAAAATAAACCTTGGTGATCAGGTTCGCGTTGGTAACCAAACTATTGCCGCTCTCGGACAATGCGGTCGAGAAAAACTGCCAGGGCAACAGGCCGCAGAAGACAAGAATCGCGTAGGGCACGCCACCGGATGGCATCTTGCCGAACTTGCCGAACACGACAGTGAGCACAATCATGGTGAGGAACGGCCGGATCAACGACCAGGCCACCCCAACCACGGTTTGCTTGTAACGAACCAGGAGATCGCGCCAGGCGAGAAAATAAAAGAGTTCCCGATATTTCCAGAGATCTCTCCAGTATTGGCGTTCTGTTCGGCCGGCCTCAATAATCAATTCGTGCATAGGTTCTACTTAATAGATCGATAGAAAAGAATGGTTGGGGATGACGCGAATCTTCGTCCTATAGCCTGGATGATTGCGCAACCCTAAAGGACTTTGGACCGCTCGCCGGGCTGGTGTTCCCGGCGCATGGCAACACCAGTGCGAAGTCCGTCACACAGCCACTTACCCCGGAGCCAGCGGCTGTTCTGTCGCGCCGTGCTGAAAAGAGTGCTCGGAACATTATCCGGGCGCCAGATGTGATAAATCTATTGGCCGCAATTGATTCTTAGCCGTGAATCGCGCGGCAGAATCCTCCCCTTGTGATGCGGCCCATTGGCAGCGTGCCGAGAACTGACCATTCTTTATCCCGTGAAGAATCAACCGCACGTATCTTACGACGTTTATCCGTCGCGGTTGGGTAAGGCCGAGTAAACACGTAAGGACGCCATGGGAGAACGAGTGGTCGTGGATAAGCCGGAGAAGGTGAGACCGGCTCAATCGTTTTGCGGAAATCAAATGGGTGATTTGGAGTTCGGGAAAGAGGCCAAAGCCCCTGCCTGACAGCACAGCGGCCCACGAGAAAAGGTCGTCGTCACCTCGGAACAACCGTTCAGCTTGCGGGCCGATGATCGGGTTGACACTGAGCTTTTCTACGAGTCGCTGATACAAATCGGCCACTCCGCGCGTGACACACATGCCAGCTCCCCATGGGTAGCACCGGAAGTCCTCGAGGTTGTTACTCCAGAGCGCCGAAGGTACGTTTCTTAGCGCCAGCAAGAAACTTCGGCGAACAAGTTCAGACGGCGGCGGTACTTCGAACTCCGGGTGAATTTTCCCGGCACCAAAAACGACTAAATAAACATGGCCGCCCGATATCGCCAAGGCACACTGCAAATACGTTGCGTCAAGCACGTTGTCGTCATCGACAAAGACCAACAACTCCCCGCACGCTTCGTTGATACCGCGCAGTATGGCGGCCATCTTGCCTTTTGAATCTTCGCGAACATGCCTGCCATGTGGGTGCCAGGAAAGATCCAACGCATCCGCTAAATGCTTCGTCGAGGCGCTGTCAACAACCAAAAGTTCCCACTCCGACTTAAGCAGAGTCTGCCTGCGCAAACCATCCACTGTGCGCTCGAAGTAGTCCGGCCGCGGGTTGTGAGTGCAGACGATGACTGAGATTTGTGGCATGGCTTTAGTCAAGAAACTCAGGGCGACAACGGGACCGAAGAACATTTTCGGTGACCCGCATTCGACCGACTGGGCAGGGCCAGGTCGCCAATCCGGCGAACCATCACGCCTACCTCCTGTCCCAACCCCTCAATCCAGCGCGAAAACCAGAGGTTTCATCCTGGCTTCTTCAACTCTCGCAGGACGCAAAACAAATTCACGACGACCCGGCGCGCTGGGGAGTAAACGAAAATGAAGGCGGCTCCGGCCAGCAGCCCAGCCGGAGCGCAG
>CATPBS010000151.1 GCA_955652715.1 uncultured Candidatus Udaeobacter sp. | reverse complement strand
GCCCCAGATCATACTCGACCCATGCGCCGTCCATCTGCGTGGAACTGGGTTTGAGCTCGAGGACCTCTTGATAGAATTTCCGCGCGCGTTCCTTATCAGAAACCGCGATTGCAACGAAGGCTACTTCGTTTGTGATCATTTGCAGACTCCTTTCTTGTTTTGAGGTTTAAGTTTGTGAATTATCAGCTTGTTGCCGTCTGGATCTTGTACCACTGCCATGTGACAACACGGCGTCTCGAACGGCTCGGCGGCGAAGCGCGCGCGTTGATCCTTCAAAAGCTTAATGGCCTCAGCGAAGTCTTCTACTTCAAATGCGGCGCCAGTGCCTTGATCCGAAGGCGTCCAGTGCTCGCCAACGTTCGCGATTGCCAACGAATCATCACCTACTGCGTACTCGATCCATTTTCCGCTCATCATTTCATCTGACACGCGCAGTCCAAGCACTTCTTCGTAGAACTTTCGCGCTCGCGGGATGTCCGTCACGGGAATAGCAACGAATCCAATCTTCTTAATAATCATCCTGCGGATTTTCTTTCTTGCTCTTCCATCCAATCCGTCACGATGTGAAGCACCTGTGGATTGAACGGCGCTTCGTCCGCTTCGATCCGGTTGGCCAAGAACGGTCGATCCTCCAGATCACGCGGCTTGGCCCCCTCTTTCATTTGGAGATTGGGATTAATCGGTTACTTGGGCTTTGGATTTACAGCAGCAACTGCTTTCTGCGCGGCGTCGGCGAGATCGTCCGCTGCGATCAGTGCGAGGCCGCTTTCTTTCAACAACTGCTTCCCTCGCTCGACGTTCGTCCCTTCCAAACGCACAACCAGTGGCACCGACAATTTCACCGTTTTCGCCGCGTTGATGATGCCTTGCGCGATGATATCGCATTTCATGATCCCACCGAAAATGTTCACAAGGATTGCTTTCACTTTCTTGTCGGCGATGAGAATTTTGAAGGCTTCGGTCACCTGCTCTTCCGTCGCGCCGCCGCCCACGTCGAGGAAATTGGCCGGCTCGCCGCCGTAAAACTTGATGATGTCCATTGTAGCCATGGCCAATCCCGCTCCGTTGACTAAACACGCAATGTTTCCGTCCAGGCCGATATAATTGAGGCCGTGCTTTGACGCTTCGACTTCGCGTGGGTCTTCCTCCGCGACGTCGCGCAGCGCCACGATTTCAGGATGTCGATACAGCGCGTTGTCGTCAAAGTTAAATTTCGCATCGAGCGCGAGCACGTCGCCCTTGGTCGTGACGACCAGCGGATTGACCTCGACAATCGCACAATCGAACACCACAAATGTGCGGTAGAGTCCTTCGAACAATTTTGAAGCGCTTTTCAACTGAGACGACTCAAAGCCGAGCTGTTTCGCCAATTTGCGTGTCTGGAATGGTTGCAGACCTGCCAACGGATCAATCGCCTCACGAATGATCTTCTCCGGCGATTTTGCTGCGACGGTTTCAATTTCTACTCCGCCTTCCGTGCTGGCGACAATCAAAGGCGCGGCAGTAGCTCGATCGAGGAGAATCGCAAAATAAATTTCGCGCTCAATCTCCGCCGATTCCGCGATCAGCACTTTGTTCACTACACGACCGGCCGGCCCAGTCTGATGTGTTACCAGGATTTGCCCGAGCATTTTCGCGGCAACTTGCCGCACTTCTTCGGGCGTCTTGCGAACGTGCACTCCACCTTTGAATCCGTTCTTGAACGCTCCCTTGCCTCGGCCGCCGGAATGTATCTGCGCTTTGACGACAATATCGACATCGCCGAGCTCGCGCGCGATGTGTTCCGCTTCATCAAAGGTTGACACCACTCTTCCACGCGTCGTAGCCACGTTGAACTTTTGCAGCAATTCCTTGGCTTGGTACTCGTGAATGTTCATTCGCAAATTCCGGGCAGAGTGGAATAGCCTGCGGAACGCGGCTCAGCAAAGATTTTCTATTGTGAATTGGCTTGCCTCTTTGAGACAGGGCCAACTACGGTGGCAGGCATGAGAAAATCTATAAAAATCCCCAGTCTGGTTTCCGCACTATTGGGCGCAATCGCCCTGCCGATTGCATCCGGCCCGCCTGAACAAGAGAAGGCATTTACCGACAAATACAAAAAGGCATTCGAAGCCAAAGACACAGCCACGCTGGAATCCTTCCTCTACATGCAGGGCGCCGACCCAGCGATTCTCGGTTTTTATAAAATGATGCAGTCAGCGGAAGCCGGGGAGAAAGTTTCCAACATCGAACTGGTTAACCTTACAGCGGAGGACGTGAAAAAAGCGGCCACACCCATGGACTCACCCACTGGGAGCAAAGTTTGCCTGACACTTAAACCAACCAAAAAGCTCATCATCAAGATCGAGAAAAAAGACGCCAACGGCAGCTCCATAAGCACGGAAAATTTCATCGCCGAGAAAGACGGCAAATTCGTTATTCCCGTCCCAGGGCCGTGTAAGTAGATTCTGGTTAGATTTGCATGCGGTAAGAGCGATGCGAGAACGCATCGCAGCTTCATGTTCGTTCCTCTCCAAAAAGAGTTCCTACCGTGCGTTGATCGGCAGGTGGTTCCAGCCTATCAACGAATTTCCGAAATCGCTCGGAGAAAACTTCCGGGCGAAGTTTCCAGTAGTGCGCAATGCCGGGCGCGGCGACGTAATGCTGGAGAAGTCCGTGCCATCCTTCCCATAGCTGCTTGTCCATCAATCCATAAACATAATGAAAATGAATTGTCTCGAACGCTTTCAAGAATTGGTAAGCAGCGTGAAAAAAGCGCGCCCGCTCTTCAACGGACAACGCGCTGAGATCTTCCAAGCCAATCCGCCAGATG
>CATPBS010000150.1 GCA_955652715.1 uncultured Candidatus Udaeobacter sp. | reverse complement strand
CTCCGCGAGCCTCCATGATGGGGTATTGCTAGCTCATTGATACGAGCACGATCCCGGCGCTGATCAGCACCGCACCAATCGTAAGTCGCAGGCTCACCTTTTCCTTCAATACTATCGCCGCCATCAGCGTAATGAAAATCACGCTTAAACCTTGAAACGGATAAAGATAACTTAGGTCGAATCGCTGAAGCAGCCCAAGGTTGAGAAAAAAAGAAACTGTCATTAATGCTACGCCGATAGCAGCGAGCGAAACGAATCGAGAGTTCCGCAGACCGTTCGTTGCTGAGAATTCCATCGCTCTTTTTAGAATCAGCTGCGCGGCTACAAAGCTCAGCAGAGAAACAACGATGAAGAAAAAGGCGAGAAAGCTCACAGGCGTTCCTCTATTTGTGCAACTGGTTTAGCAACCAACGCCAATCCGACAATCACTAGCGCAATACCGCACCAGCGAAGAGCCGAGATAAATTCGCCGAGAAAAATCCAACAGCCGAGCGGAACGAGAATGTCTACGACCCGTGAAAGAGGAAATGCGACCGTGAGGGGGATGTATCTGAGCACGTAAAGCCAGCTAACAAAACTGGCGACGATCAGAAGAATCGCCCACCACACCAGGGGCGAAGCCAGACCGTTAACTCCTGTCCAGGAAAAAGCGCTGTCAGGTTCCGCAATATCCGTTGCGCCCCGCTTCAAAAGAAACTCGGACACGAGCACACAGGCTACACTCAAGCCGAGTTGCAGCCATGGATTGCCAAAGCCGAAGGGTCGATTTTGCGGTTTTTTATTTCTCCTGTCGTCTGTCATGTCGGGCGAAGTCGAGACATCTCTTATTGCTGTTAGATCAACGCATGAAGCGAAAACGAAGGCTCAGAGATTCCTCCACTTCGGTCCGAATGACAATGCCAGGAGTGGCGACCGGACCCGGAACACCTCAGAGCTGATCGGCGTTGGGAAATCGCCGCAAAACAGGGTCGTGACTCGTTGGCCCGAGATACTTGACCACGCGCCGAAATATTGGATTGAGCAGAGCGCTGGTGTGCCGCACATAAAGATCGAGCGGCACCAGCTCGCAATCGAGATGAAGCTTCGGCTCATAGTTTAGCGGATTGCTGTAGTAATATTTCAATCCTTGTTGCAGCGCCCATGAAATGATGCCGCGCAATGTGTAAAAATAGAGATGGAGATCGAGCGCCACGCTGTAGTCGAGCCCGATGCACTCGTCATAAATCGCGTCACCACAGACCAGGCAAAAACTGAACGCAACGATTTTGCCGCTTTGTCTCCAGATGAAAAAACGCGCACGTTCCTGCATCCGCTGCGCAATGGCGCGAAAGTAATCTTTTGTCAGCGTTTCAAATTTTAATGGCGACCGTTCATGGACGGCCAGATACAGCGGATAGATTTCGTCGACGAAAGGCGCAATCTCGCTCACGACCTCCATCTCTATGTTCGCCGCGCGCTCCGCTTTGCGGAATTTTCGGCGCAAATCTTTCCGGGTGGCCTTGCTTAGGGTCCGAAAATATTCATCCCAGTTCTGATAACGGAGCAAGAGCCGCGTCATTGGCATGCTCGGAATCCGGGCATAGCCATGCAAGGCGAACGTTTCGAGCGGCGACCGATACTTTGCTGGAAAATCCTTCAAAACGACTAGGGAAGCCTTGTTTTGCCTGGCGTAAGTCCGAAGACTCGCTTGCAGCGCGGTTGTTACCCAGGGTTCGTCCTTCTCGTCGCACGCGCCCAGAGCTCCCGTGCCGGCTGCACAGCCAACCATCAATACTCGCATGGTGAGAAAGCGCGGGAAAATTTTGCGAATTAGATCGACCAGAGACCGAATTTTACCCGGCACGCCTTCAACAAGATTTTGCCGGACGAAGAACACCGGCTGGATGGCGCGTACGTTGCCCGAAGAATCCTCGAGCCTCAGATAATGATGTTCAAAATCGTTCTGCAGCGTTGTTTCGACGATCTCGTAGTAACGATGATCCTTGCACTCATTCTGAAGCGCCCGTTTCCAAGCGTCGCAATTTTCTAGCTCAGCGCGCGTAACAACTTTCAGCACGCCCTGAGGAAGTTGGATGGCGTCGTCACGTTGCATTAGAAGATTAAGCCAACGCCGCTTGGATTACGAACTGCCGAGAGCGCCTAATCCTCGAATCGCTCCACTGCCTCCCGCTGTGCGACATGTTTCACGTTGATTACGCCGTCTCGAATGTGGAGATCGCGTTGCGGATTGGGGATCTGGATCCCCGCCGCAGTCAGATGTTTGTAGATCAGGTAATTAAGGTCACTTTTGAATCGGCACAGGCTTGTAGCTCATTCCTGCGTCCAGGCGGCGAGTTCGAAATCGATGGTGCTATCGCCAAATTTCTCGAGATAGGCTGTCGGCTCCGGATTGCTTAGCGTGGCTGAATGTTCGCGCGCTGCGGCGATTAGCGCGTCGCGCACTTTGTTGACGTCGCTGCCGTAAGCCACGCCTACCGGCAGACGAAATCGCACCCGCGGATCGCCATAATGCCAGTTCGTCACTGGCGAGTCGATGAATTTCGAGTTGGGCACGATCATGGCGATATTATCGTTTGTGATAATAACCGTGCTGCGCGCGCGAATTTGCTGCACCCTACCAATCACACCCGCCACCTCCACGCGGTCCCCGATCGTGATCGGTCGCTCTGCCAGAATGACCAGACCGCTGATGAAATTACTGGCGATGTTTTGCAGACCGAATCCGACGCCTACGCCAACGGCCCCGGCAAAAACCGTCAGTGCAGCCAGATGAATGCCCGTGTTTTCCAGGACAATGAAAATGCCGATGACGAGGACGATGTTGCTGACAATCTGGGCAATGGCGTACTGCAGCGATCGATCGAGTCCACTTTGCGCGAGGACTCGATTAAAAAGAAAATGTTTCGTCCTGGATGAGATCCAAAACACCGCGATCACCAGCGCGACCACCAGAAAAATCTGAAGCCGGCTCAGCTGGATCGCCGGAAGCGGCGCGGTCCAAGGCAATGGAATCCCCGCCGCGTTAATCGCAGTGACACTGAAGAAGATAATCGCCGCCAGACTTAATATGGTCGTGACGATCGCAATGAAATTTACGTCGATTTTGAAACGACTGAAAAAACGGCGGACGATCTGACTTTGTAGGAATCGAGCGATGAGTAGTCCGGCCGCGAAAAAGCCGGCGAACGCAATCAGCCCGAGGAACGTTACGTAGCGGTCGCCAACGTAAAAGAGCGGCCGCTCCAGAAGCGTCATCTCCACGTCGTCTAGTG
>CATPBS010000149.1 GCA_955652715.1 uncultured Candidatus Udaeobacter sp. | reverse complement strand
GGATCATGGAGGCGAATTCCGCGTAACACAGACCGGCAAACGCGCAGCCCAGGCCAGCGACAACGAAGGCAAGCACGACAGAGGGACCCGCGCGATCCGCAATCGCCGCGGCAGTGCGCACAAAGAGGCCGGCGCCGATGATCGCCCCGATGCCGAGAGCTATGAGATTCACCGGTCCGAGCGAACGTTTCAGACTGTGCTCGCCGATTTCC
The DNA here is from genome assembly GCA_955652715.1 of uncultured Candidatus Udaeobacter sp. Taxonomy (GTDB): domain Bacteria; phylum Verrucomicrobiota; class Verrucomicrobiia; order Chthoniobacterales; family UBA10450; genus Udaeobacter. The sequence continues at coordinate 6,218 of CATPBS010000149.1, read as the reverse complement.
TGCGCCTCTTCCATAAGCCTCTCGAGTGGCTTCCTTGCAAATAGATTTGCCATGCGGTCGTTTTCTTTTTGGGTTACTTATTTGTTCAGTCGTTTCGGTTTCACTACGCACGCTGGTCGCCTGGCGGCGTCCCCGCATTTTGATTTCCGCCAGAGAAAATAAATCGGCACGCCAGTCAGGACGATGATCAAGCCCGGCCAAGTAGTGGCCGTCTGATACATGAACAGCACCACAAGAATCACGGTCGCGCCGACGACGTACAAAGCGGGCACAATTGGATACCCAAATGCCCGATACGGTCGTTCCACGTTTGGCTGTTTTAGACGCAGCAGAAAGATGCCGATGATCGTCAGGATGTAGAAGATGAGAGCGGCCGAGATGACATAGTCGAGTAGGTTGCCGTAAAGGTTGCCGTAGCCAGTCACGGCGCCGGTGGCATCGGTTTTCACGGTGCGCGGCAGGACGAGCGCGCCGGCCCAGACGCCTTGAATGACCAGACCCCACGCCGGCACGTGGAACTTGTTCAACTCGCTGACCGATCGGAAGAACAACCCGTCGCGCGCCATCGCATAATACGCGCGCGCGCCGGCAAGAATAAGGCCGTTATTGCATCCGAAGGTTGAGATCATGATCGCCACAGCCATGATCGTCGCGCCAGCGCCGGGAAAAATTACGTTTGCGGTTTCAGAAGCCACACGGTCGCTGGGTGCATTTTGGATCGCGCTGAAAGGCAGCGCGGCCAGATACGCAACGTTTGCCAGCAGATAAAGCCCGATCACCAGGAAGGTCCCAAATGCGAGAGACAGTGGCACGTTTCGGCGCGGGTTGATCACTTCACCTGCTGTAAACGTTATGTTGTTCCACGCGTCGGCGGAGAAGAGCGAATTCGTCTGTGCCACACAGATTCCGACGAACAGACCAAACGCTGTCGCAGCCGTTAACCCGGCGCCGACATCCTGCAAGTTGCCGCGCACACTCCAGAAATCTTTGAAGTTTTCGGCACCTGCGCCAGATCTGAGACCGACGATTATACCGAGCACAATGAGCGCGATCAGCGCGCCAGTCTTCGCCGTGGTAAACACATTTTGAACCAGCTTGCCTACTTCCAAGCCACGCGTGTTCGTGAATGTTAGAAAACCGATCAGCGCTAATCCGAGGAGCTGCGCAGTGGAAAGCGACACCGCATACCCGCCAAAGCGGATGGGCGCGATGAGGTAATTGCTCTCCGACACCCACGGAACAAGCACGCCCATGTAGCGCGCGAACCCAACCGCGACCGCCGCGATCGTGCCAGTCTGAATAACAAGGAAAAGCGTCCAGCCGTAAAGAAATCCCCAGAGCGGCGAAAAAGCTTCACGGAGATATACATATTGGCCGCCAGCTTTAGGCATCATCGCCGCCAATTCACCGTACGACAGCGCGGCCGTCAGCGTTAGCAACCCGGTCACGATCCAAACAACGAGCAGCCAACCAGGCGAACCGACCTGGCGGGCGATGATCGACGAAACAATGAAAATGCCAGACCCAATCATCGATCCAGCCACGAGCATGGTTGAGTCGAGCAAGCCGAGTCCCCTGACGAATTTTTGCTCGGCTACAGGTGCTTCGGTAAATGCGCTTGTCATTTGAGCCGCTTGGATTGGCGGAGAGTTAATCATCACTTGAGTGTGTCGTGCAATGCGAAAAAAAACTGTGGCTCTCCCTTTTGGTTGAGCCAAACAAACTCAAACGCAAAAGCGTTTACGCGAAAAAAGGAAGTGTGTTAGTCTCCGCCGCGTGATGATCTCAAATCATCTGTCCTTTGTGCGGAAGTATCAGTCGATTTTGTGTGCGGCTCTGGCCCTGGTTCTCGAATTGGCCGGCGCGCCGCACGCCGCTTACGCGCGAGCAACTACGCAGTTTGAAGCGCTACCGCTGGTGCGTTCGCGACAAAATCATTTGCTGGTGCGCGCTTTTATTAACGGGAAGGCGGCGTGGCTTACGGTCGATAGCGGCGCGCCGGTAAGCGCGATCGCTTTGAATCGTCGCCAGTATTTTCGGCTGAAGCCGACTACAGCCGAATCAAATCTACCGGCACGCGTTCAGATTAACGGCGCGTTCAATAACGTAGCGATCGCGCGTGAGCTACGGATTGGAGGGCTAACTCTGGTCGATGAACCGATGGTTACAGTCGACCTCGGCGACTCTACTCGCGCAGCGCGATTGGTTCACGAACAGGAAATCGACGGGATCATTGGAGCGGACATTCTTTTCCCGACACAAGCGGTGCTGGATTGTGAGCGACAGTTGCTCATTCTCAAGACGGATCCGGCCGTCTTGGGCAGCGCTCCGGGTTTTGACCGGCGTGGATTGCGGGCTGTTCCGATTCAAGTCAGCGATGGTTTCAACCTGTACGTCAATGGTTCAATTAACGGAAAACCTGCCAAGCTGATGGTCGATACGGGTTCGTTCACTACGCTCTTGCATCGGTCGTTTCTTCGGCGAATGCGAATCGCCACTCGGGAGACACAATATAGTTCGTCGGCCGTGAATCTGAAAGAGCGCGGCGTGCGTGTCGCCCATATTCGCAAACTGTCGGTCGGATCGGTAGATATTATTGGTAAGGATGTGGGTGTGATCGACCTGGAAGGGCTAATTCACAACGGCTTATTGGAAGGTTCCCCGCCGGTCGCCGGTTTGCTGGGCGCAGAAACACTGAGACGGCACCACGGCATTATCGACTTCGGCACGCGCACGCTTTATTTGAGATAGCTAGCCGGGAGCGAGCGCGGTGATGTGCCGCGCCAAAGCGTTTTTTTCGCGGCCTCCGCACTTTTCTGGCGATGAATACAATCACGCAAGCTTTCGTTCTCGGCGCTGGGCTCGGCACGCGGTTGCGTCCACTGACCGAGGAGGTGCCAAAGCCGCTCATCCCCATCTTTCAAAAGCCGCTCATCACTTTTGCGCTCGACCATTTGATGGAGTTCGGAGTTGAGCGCTTCATTATCAATACCCATCGGCTGCCGGAATCTTTTGAACACGTTTTCCCGGAGAGCAGTTACGCCGGACATTCGGTCAGGCTTGTTAACGAACCGGTTCTGCTCGAAACAGGCGGCGGCATCAAGAATGTGCAATCACTTCTCGGCACGGAGCCCTTCATCGTTTACAGCGGCGATATTCTTACGGACGTCGACCTTCAGCCGCTAATCGAAGAACACTTCCGCGCGCAAAACAATGTAACGTTAGGCTTGCGCCGAAATACGGGTTTGGGTGCTGGTGTGGTTGCGCGAAACGGACGGATCGTCGCCATCTCGAACCAATCCAATCCGACCGAGAATTTCGATTACGTGAACATATCGGTCTGGAATCCTGAGATCTTTCGCAGGATTCCCTCGACCCAAAAAGTTTCCTTCATTCCAATCATTACGAAATGGATTGGACAGAACGGCAGGATTGGAGGCGTCGTCCTTGATGACGGCAAGTGGTTCAACATCGGTTCGCGGGCAGAATATCTTGGAGTGCACCGCACGATTTTTCGCGACCGATGGAAACCGCGCTATGTGAAGACACTGGACTGGCCCTTACAGGTCCACAAAACAGCCCTTGTCGATCGAACTGCACAATTGCGCGGCTGCTCGGTTGTCGGAGAACACTGCGGAGTCGGCCCGGAAGCGATTCTCGAAGACACAATTCTGTGGCCAGGCGCACAAATTGCTTCCCAAAGTCAACTTCGCAGTTGTATTGTCCGCTCCCAAAAAAAGGTCGGCGGCGTCCACCACGACATCGACATTTAAATCAAACCATGAGAACAGCGCTGCTTCTCCGACGGACGCGAATGCATTTTCCGCGTTTGAATTTGGATGAGATAAAAATCAGGCCAATTGAAAAAGGAGGCTCTGACCGGAAATTTTATCGTATCCATTGCGCTGCGGATCAGGGGCTGATCCTTGTTAAGTACAATCTTGAGCGCGAAGAAAACCAGCATTACGTCGAGATCGCGCAATTTCTCGGCGCCCACGGAATTCGAGCCCCTAAAATCTATTTTCACGATCCGGCGGAAGGCCTGATCTGGATCGAGGACTTGGGAGAGCGCGATCTCTATAGCTATCAGCACGAGAGCTGGCTCGTTCGCCGCGCGTTCTACGAATCAGCGCTCGACCAAATTGTGAAGCTTCACACTCTGCCAGACTCGGTCTGCGTAGAAATCAAGGAGCATTTGCCGGCCGAGTTTAACGCTGCGCTTTACCGATGGGAACAGCGTTACTTTTTCGAGAATTGCCTCGGCCGCTATTTCAGGGTCAGCGAGTCAAAACGCAAGGAGCTGTCAGCGCTTCCCGGTTTGCGCGAAATCGCAAAACACCTTGGGAGGTTGCCAAGAGTTTTGGTCCACCGCGATTTTCAATCGCAAAATATCATCATCTGGAACGGCCGGGCCAACCTGATTGATTTTCAGGGGATGCGACCTGGATTGGCAGAGTATGATCTGGCATCGCTATTTTTTGATCCTTATGTCGAGCTTGCCACCAAGGAGCGATCTGCATTGCTGACGTATTACAGGCAAAAACAGGCAGAAACCGGAGTGGCGGTCGACGTTCGGTCTGACGACACACTACAATTGTGCGCGACGCAGCGCCTGATGCAGGCACTCGGTGCTTATGGGTTCCTCGGCTTGGTCAAGGGACAGAAGAATTTCCTGCAATACATTCCACGAGCCGTCCGCTCGCTACGGGACACCGTCGCGAAAATTGACAACCTCGAGCCACTCGCATCTTTCCTAGCGGATCTCTGATCGAACTACTTGATGCCGACAAACGGATTGGTTCTCCGTTCTGTTCCGATTTTCGTCGGCGGACCATGGCCGGGAAGCACTATGATGTCGTCTCCGAGCGGAAATATTTTCTTCCTAATCCCGGTTATCAGCAGATCGGTATCTCCGCCGGGCAAATCACCTCGCCCGATGCTTCCGGCAAAAAGGACATCACCGTCGATGAGCAATTTGTCGTTGCGCGAGAAGAAACAAAGGCTGCCTGGGCAATGGCCGGGAATTTCCAGAACTTGGAAATCGGCGCCGAGAAAATTTCGGTTTGGCGTTTCTTCGATGAGAAAATCCGGTTTGGCCGGTTCGATTTCGAGTTCGAACCCAAAATTGCGAAAAAATTCCCGGTCGGAAATCATCGGCGCGGTGAGCGGGTGACAACCAATCGGACAACCAAATTGGTGCTTAATCCGGGCAACATCCTGAACGTGATCGATATGCCCGTGTGTCAGGAGCAAAAGTTTCGGCTCGACCCCAAGCGAACGCACCCATTCGCAAGCGCCCTGAGGCGCGTCGAAGAGGATCTGGCCCTCTGGCGCTTTAAACAAATAGCAATTCGTTTCGAAAATGCCGCCGCAAAAGCTTTCGTAGCTCATCATGATTCAATATATCGAGGCGTCGCCACGACTGAAGGCGCGAGTTTTTACGAATATTGAATGTTCGCTATTCTTGATTGTCTCATTCCTACTCACATGTCGATCTCGTTTCATCATCTTGCGTTGCGCGGTGAAATCTGCCAAGGTGGGAAACCGCCTAATTACCGATGAAATCACGTTTCCACCGAAGCCTCGCATTGTGCGCGATCGTTCTGGGAGCCGCGACTGCCGCGCCACCCGCGGTAGCGACCTCAAAGGAAACGATCGCCATGTCCGTCGGCCGACTCTTGGAGGAAGGCCACTATACCCGGCAAAAGCTGAATGAGGAAGTTTCGAAAAAATTCCTGCAGACGTATCTGGAGTTGCTCGATTTCAGTCACCTCTTCTTTACGCAACAAGACGTTGACGCGCTCAACGCAAAATATGGCAACTCGATCGCAGGAGACGTTCTTCTTGGCACGCTGAAACCGGCTTACGACATTTACGCTCTGTATACGAAACGCGTTGACGAGCGGGTCGCTAAAATAAAAGAGCTGTTGAAGCAGCCGATCGATTTTAAGAGCAATGCGACGGTCGAATTGAGCCGTCAAAAATCGACATGGCCAAAAGATGAAGCCGAAGCCGATCAGCTCTGGCGCGGTCGTATCGCAAACGAGCTGTTGCAGGAGCATCTGAGCGAGCATCCGATTGAGCCCCCACCGCAACTCGTTGGTCGCCGCTATGATCGGCTCGCCCGCAACGTCCACGAGCAAGACAAGGACGAGCAAATCAAACTCTTTCTCGATGCGCTTGCCCAGGCATATGATCCGCATTCGGAATACTTGAGC
>CATPBS010000148.1 GCA_955652715.1 uncultured Candidatus Udaeobacter sp. | reverse complement strand
GAATGGTCCGGCAAGCTGTATTCGGAAAAATCTTCGCCACCCATCGTTGGATCGACAATCTCCACGTTCTCGTTGCCTAACAACTTCTTCCAAGCCGCGACCAGCTGCTTCGTCAACTCGGGATTATTGTAAGTCGCAGGCGTGAATTGATCCTTTAGCACGCTGACAATCGGCGCGCGCTCAGGCGGAACCCCCCCCGCGGTGGCAATTCCTTTAGCGATCCTGTCAATCGCCGCCAGCACGCGATCGCGCACATCGGATTTATAGGTGCGCACGGTTAACTGCATTTTCACTTCATCCGCAATGATGTTGTGCTTCGTGCCGCCATGGATGGAACCCACCGTGACAACAATCGGATCGAGCGGATTATTTTCACGGCTCGCGATCGTCTGCCACGCGTTGATCATCTCTGCCGCAAGCACGATCGGGTCCTTCGTTTTGTGCGGATACGCGCCGTGCCCGCCCACGCCGCGCACGGTCACATCCACTGAATCGACATTTGCGTACGTGTAACCTTCAGTGACGCCGATGTGCCCCGTCTGAAGGTCGGCCTTGTCGTGAAATCCCAGCGCGAAATCCGGTTTGCCGAATTGTTCGTAAAGACCGGCGTTCAGCAATGCACGTGCGCCGTTGCCGGTTTCCTCCGCCGGTTGCGCGACGAACAAGATCGTGCCGTGCCATTGATCTTTCACTTTCGCGAGCGCGCGCGCCACCCCGACAAAGGCCGACATGTGCGCGTCGTGCCCGCATGCGTGCATCACGTGAACATCTTTGCCGTCGTCATTTTTTGTGACCACGTTGCTCGCATACGGCAGGCCCGTTTCCTCTTGCACGGGCAACGCATCCATATCGGTGCGCACAAGCACAGTTGGCCCATCGCCATTCTTCATAACGCCAACCACTCCGTAGGCTTTGAATTTGGAGTCTTGATATTTGCCGAGATGCTCTGTGACCTGGCAGCCTGCCGCGCGTAATTCCTTTGCGATTAGCGCTGAAGTGCGCTCCTCATGCCCCGATAGTTCCGGGTGCGCATGAATGTCTTTGTAAATGGCGAACAATGAAGGCAACTCCGCATCGGCCAGCGATTGCGGCGTTTGCTGCGCAAAAGCAAGGGCCGGAAGGATCGACAGCAATACAATCGAGGAGCGAGTCTTCATGCTTGTCATGCTGAGCGAACTCAAAGCATCTCTCAACGCCGAAAGCGTTCAGGGTCAACTTTATTCGATGCGAGCACTCTAAGAGATTTCTCGACTTCGCTCGAAATGACAGAAACTTGGATGCCTGATGGAATTCGAGAAAAACACGCTACTCTTTGGCGCTGATCCGACGCCTCGAATTGTCGCCATTGAGTTGGGCGACACCGGCACGGTGCGTGTTCATCGCCGCGAGACAGATGGATCGACAGCCACCGATGTCGAGCCGTTCCATCCATTCGTATGGGCCGACAGCGACGTTGTCGATCTGGGCATCGAAACGGAAAAACTGCAGAGCAATCTCAACTACGGCTGGCTGATCACCGTGGATAGCTGGAAGGAACTCATCGCGTTGCGCAATGGACTGAAAAACGCGGGGCGCGATTTCTTCGCGTTCACCGACCCGGTACAGCACTATCTCACGGCCACCGGCCGCACATTGTTTAAAGATTTGCCATTCGAGGAACTGAAACGAATGCAGCTTGAGGTGCTGTCTTTCGAAGGTGGCGACAATCATGTGATGAGCGTCGCGCTCTCGGACAACACTGGCTGGGAGGAACTGATCGTTGTCGATCCGAAGAACGTTGAGGAATCGGAGCGCAACGCGCTCAGGCGACTCACCGTGCTCATCAAAGAACGCGATCCAGATGTAATCGAAGGCCACAATTTGTTTCGCTTCGATCTGCCTTATCTCGTCGGTCGCGCAAAGAAGCTGAAAACCAAACTTGATTGGGGACGCAGCGGCGGTTTTCTACGCTCGCGTCCGTCGCGACTCCAAATCGCAGAGAAAACCATTGATTACCCGAAGTTCACAATCGATGGGCGTCACTTTGTCGATACGTTTTTGCTCGCGCAATTCTATGACGTCGGGATGCGTTCCCTGGCAGGCTTCGAACGGACGGATGTCGCACGGCATTTCGATCTCTGCGACAGCGAAGAGACTTCAGCGCTCGCGGGCAAAGAATTGCAGCGTGCGTACGTGGGTGATTCAGAGATGTTCCGGCGACGCGCGTTGTGCGGCGTTCGGGAGACACACGCCTTATCGGACTTGCTGAGCCCGAGCTACTTCATCCAGGCACAGATTTTTCCCTACAACTATCAGGATGTGATCGTGCGCGGCAACGCCACGCGCATCAACGCGCTCTTTCTGCGCGAATATTTCCGGCAGCGGCATTCCATTCCCGAACTGCCCATGGTGCGAGCGTTCGAAGGCGGTTACACCGACATTTTCTTCACTGGTGTGGCGTGCAACGTCTGGCATTGCGACATCGCCTCGCTTTATCCGTCGATAATGTTGCAGTTCGAGTGTTTTCCCATAACGGACCAACTCCAGATCTTTCGGCATTTGCTAACCGATCTCCGCACGTTCCGCTTGGAAGCAAAAGCCGAAATGCGCGCGGAACGGGATCCCGCAAAGCAGCATCACCTTCAGGCGCTGCAAAACACGTTCAAAATTCTGCTGAACAGTTTCTACGGATATCTTGGATTCGCACAGGGACATTTCGCCGATTTCGACGCTGCCGCGCGCGTCACGCAGATCGGGCGCGATCTGCTTAAGAAAATGATTGAATGGCTCAATGCGCACGGTGCAGAGGTCATCGAAGTCGATACCGACGGAATTTATTTCGTGCCGCCTGAGAACATCGATATCGACGATTTACAGAAGGATCTGGCGAAGGAATTGCCGCCCGTAATTGATGTCGAGATCGACGAGCAGTTCGACGCCATGTTCAGTTACAAAGCGAAGAACTATGCCCTGCTCACGAAAGACGGCGACGTAATCATCAAAGGCGGCGCGCTGAAATCGCGTGGCTTGGAAAAATTCCAGCGCGTTTTTCTCGAGGAAATGATCAAGCTAATCATGCAGGGAAAACCGGAGGCAGTTGGCGACCTCCGGAACGAATTCGAGCAGAAAATCCGGAACCGCGAATGGAAGATCGACATGCTGATGAAGACCGACACGCTCCAGGATTCACTCGATAAATATCGGGCGAAGATCGCCGGGTCCGCGCGCAACCGGGCCGCCGCCTACGAGCTCGCTCTGGCCAGCGGACGCAATTACAAGCCCGGCGACCAAATCAGCTATTACATCAGGGCCACTCCCAAGAAAGTTCCGGCGTACGAAGCCGCCAAACTCGCCAGCGAATTCGATCCACAAAACCGCGATGAAAACGTCGATTACTACGCCGCCAAACTTGATGAGCTAGTCGAAAAATTCAGAGCAATTACCGCCACGTCGAATCCGAAACAGCAAAGTCTTGCTCTCGAATAGGACTCAACCTATTCGACTCGACCAGATCAGCGAAATCTGGCGGTGGCGACATCTCACGGGTTGTGGGGATCGTCGCGCACGGAATTCATTTCGTGCAGGAGTAGCGGCCAGCGTCTGCAATGATCGCCTGCCACTACACGAGTTTCGCCTCGAGCTTGATCTGCGTGCCG
>CATPBS010000147.1 GCA_955652715.1 uncultured Candidatus Udaeobacter sp. | reverse complement strand
TGTCATTCGGCGCATGCCCCAACAAAAAATTGCGGCCATCTGTTCCAATTGGACGAATTGACTCGCTCAACGTTCGCAAAAAGCTCTTCGCTGGAATTTTTCCGAGAACGCGCTGCCAAATTTCTTCATGGTTGATAGGCGCAGCCTTTTCTTCTACGCGCAGTGCTGTAGTGGCAGCCGTGTCGGCTGCGGCGGTTCGCGATGCAGGCGGCACGCCTGCCGCCACAGAGGCAGATGACTTTTGCGAGGGTACAATCTTTGCATCGCGCAGCTCGCCCAGTTTTTCGATGACCTCATCCAGCGTCGCCTGTCCCAGACTCTGGATCGCCTTAATGATCGCAATTTCGAAATGCAGTTTTTTATTTGGCGCCCATTTCATGCGGCCTTCGGCGGTGGCAAACTGATCGATCACATCGAGCAAACGATCCGTAGTAATCATTTCCGCATGTGCGGCGAGCGACTTTTGCACGTCAGGATCGATATCTTCCTTGAGCGCGTCAGGTTTGGCTTTGAACACGAGAAGATCGCGCAGATAAGCCATCAGGTCTGACATCAGCCGCATCATGTCTTTCCCGCTTTCACTTTGCTGATGCAACAGGCCGATGGCGTCAGGCGTTTCTCCTCGCAAAATCCGCCCCGTAAGATCGACCACGGTTTGTTCGCTCGTGAATCCGAAAACGTTAAGCACATCGCTCTCGCTGATTTTGTCGCCGCAAAACGCGACCAACTGATCGAGCATCGATTCCGCATCGCGGAGGCCGCCCTCCGCGCCGCGTGCGATCGCATGCGCTGCCGCGGGCTCCAGCGTGATCTTTTCTTTTCCGGAGATGAATTGCAGGTGCTGCGCGATCAGATTCGCCGCGATACGGTGGAGATCGAATCGCTGACAGCGGCTCAGAATCGTTGGCAGAACTTTTTGCGGCTCGGTCGTCGCGAAAATAAATTTCACATGTTCCGGCGGCTCTTCCAGCGTCTTCAAAAGCGCATTAAACGCCGCGGACGACAGCATGTGCACTTCGTCGATCAGATAAATTTTGTAACGGCCCTTGGCCGGCGCATACCGAACGTTCTCACGCAACTGACGCACGTCTTCCACGCTGTTGTTGCTGGCGCCATCGATCTCAATGACATCCAGACTGTTGCCCGCCGCTATCTCCCGGCAGTTGTCGCATTCTCCGCATGGCGTGACCGTCGGCCCTTTGACGCAGTTGAGCGACTTCGCCAAAATCCGGGCAGTCGATGTTTTGCCGATGCCGCGCGGCCCCACAAACAGATACGCATGGGCGAGCCGGTTCTGTGCAACGGCATTTTTCAACGTGCGTGACACATGCGTTTGCCCAACCAGATCGTCGAAAGTCTGTGGTCGATATTTTCTGGCGAAGACCTCGTAACTCACGCAATCAATCTAACGAAAAAGTTCAGTCGCGAAAGCCTTCGAAGTTGATGGTTGATAGTTGATGGTTCATGGGTTGGCAATGACATCGAACCGATTTTTTCCGCTCGTGCTCGTGGTTTTACTCGGGCTCGATTCTTTTGCACGTGAGCCGATAAAGTCTCTGCCGTCGGTAACTCAGGCGAAGATCGTTCGCGCACGCGATCTCGGTATTTCGTTTGAAGGCACACCAGGAAAGCTTAATGCCATTACGGACGTCCCCGGCGTCGAGGTTGGCTATACGACCGTGATCAGTGGCGAAGGAAAACTTGAAGTTGGCAAAGGTCCGGTGCGCACCGGCGTTACTGCGATCCTGCCTCGCGGTCATGCGTCCCTTAACGATCCGGTTTATGCGGGTTTCTTCAGTTTAAATGGCAACGGCGAAATGACCGGAACAGCGTGGGTCGAGGAGAGCGGTTTCCTCGAAGGACCGATTATCATCACGAATACACATAGCGTCGGCGTTGCGCGCGATGCTGTGATTGCCTGGCGGGTTAAACATGGAGCAGCCGATAATACCGGTGACTGGTGGAGCCTGCCCCTGGTAGCCGAAACCTGGGACGGTTGGCTCAACGATATCAATGGCTTTCACGTTAACCCTGAAGATGTCTGGCACGCGCTCGACTCCGCACATGGCGGCCCGATAGAAGAGGGCAGCGTCGGCGGTGGGACTGGAATGATCTGTTACGAGTTCAAAGGCGGAAATGGGACCGCCTCGCGCAAGATCGACATCCGCGCTTCCAAAGACGGATCGCCACAAAGTTTCATCGTCGGCGTGTTTTTGCAGGCAAACTTCGGGCGGCGGCCGCAACTGACGATCGCGGGTGTACCGGTTGGCAAAAAGATTCCGGGTGAAGTTTACAAGCAAGAAAGCGGCTCGTGCATCGCGGTGGTTGCGACCGACGCGCCACTGCTGCCAAATCAATTGAAGCGACTTGCGCGCCGGGTGTCGCTTGGCCTCGCCCGCACAGGGATGATTTCGGGAAATGGCTCCGGTGATTTGTTCATCGCATTTTCAACTGCGAATCCAAATGTTGCCAACGCCGAACAAATCACGCACACCGTGCAAACAATTCCTAATGACCTGATGGACCAGCTCTTCGCGGGCGTGGTGCAGGCCACGGAAGAAGCAGTCGTGAATGCGTTAGTCGACAATCATTCCATGACCGGCCGCGATAATCATTACGTTGATGCCTTGCCGCACGAACGGCTGCGCGAACTGCTGAGACAATACAATCGACGGCAGTGATCGATC
>CATPBS010000146.1 GCA_955652715.1 uncultured Candidatus Udaeobacter sp. | reverse complement strand
TCGTCTCCAAAAGTTATCACCAGGCAGTCGAACAGGAGCAGTTGCGCGTGGCTTCGTTGACTAACATCGAAGACATCCAGTTCGGCCAGGACAAATCGATGCGCTTTCGCGCAACCGTCGTCACGGCACCGGAATTCGAGCTGCCGAATTATAAGAATATCCCCGTGCAACTGCCGGACGCAAAAGTGTCTCCTCCCGAGGTCGAGGAGGCGCTGGAGCGTTTGCGTGATCAATCAGCTGATTTTGTGGATGTGCCGGGACGCGGACTACAAATGGGCGACTTTGCGGTGCTTGATTTTGAAGGTTCGGTGGACAGCAAACCGATTGGTGAAATCGCGCCCGAAGCCAGCAAGAATTTGCAAGGCGGCAAAAAATTCTGGCTGCATCTGGCGGCTGACAATTTTCTTCCAAATTTTTGTGAGCAGTTGATCGACCAAAAACCCGGCGAAACGCGCCTGGTGATCGTCCATTTGCCAGACGATTTTCCGGTTAAAGAATTGGCAGGCAAAAAAGCGGACTACGCCGTTACTTTGCGTGAAATCAAGGAGAAGGTCTTGCCAGCGGTCGATGATGCGCTTGCGGCCAAACTGGTTCCGGGGAAAACCCTTGCCGATCTTCGCCAGATCATCGAGCGGGACATCGAGCATGCGAAACAGCATGATGCAGAGCGCGCCACGGAATCACAGATCGTCAAATATTTGCATGAGCAGATTCAGTTCGAGTTGCCTCCGGCGCTCCTGCAAAATGAAACGCGCCGCGCGCTCGCCGAATTAGTGCAGCGGAATCGCGAGCGCGGCGTGACGGATGAGATGCTGAAAGGCAAAGAAAAGGAGCTGATCGACGGCGCCGCGGGTCTGGCGGCGAATCGCTTGAAAACAAATTTCATTCTGCATCGGATCGCGGAGCGCGAAGAGATTCAGGTAACGAAAGAAGATGTCGATCTTCGAATCAAGCAGGAGGCGTCGCGCTACGACATTTCTCCCGAGAAAATGCGCAAGGAACTGCAGCAAAAAGATGCGTTGGACGGCATCGCTGAACAGATTCTGCTGGGCAAGACTCTTGATTTCCTGAAGGCGAATGTTAGCGTCGCAGCAGCGGAAGAATCCACTGTTAAAGAAGATAAATCATGAGCGTATCGGACGAAAATGTTTCCCAGGTGCTGATTCCGATGGTCGTGGAGCAGACTGGCCGGGGCGAACGCAGCTACGATATTTACTCGCGACTGCTCAAGGATCGGATCGTTTTCATCGGAACGCCGATGGACGACCACATCGCCAATCTTGTCATTGCCCAATTGCTCTTTCTGCAGATGGAAGACTCGAAAAAGGACATAAATATCTACATCAATTCGCCTGGCGGTTCGGTTACTGCAGGACTCGCGGTCTATGACACGATGCAGTTTCTCACGTGCGACGTGACGACCTATTGCCTCGGAATGGCCGCCAGCATGGCGGCGGTCCTTCTCTGTTCCGGGACGAAGGGTAAACGTTTCGCGCTGCCGAATTCGGACATCATGATACATCAGGTTTCGGGCGGCGCGCAGGGCGCGGCGAGCGACGTGGAACGCCAGGTCGATTACATGTTCAAGCTGAAGAAACGCCTCATCCGAATTATCGCGCAACACACTGGGAAATCTGAGGAGCAAGTCCGGACCGATTCAGATCGTGATTATTATATGTCCGCCGAAGAGGCGAAGGCGTATGGTTTGGTGGACGAAGTGATTAAATCCCGAAAGGAAATAAAGTTGCTCGATGGCGCGACACCGCCGTCCGCTGACCGCTCAATAGAAGTCGCGAAGGTGGCCTTACCGCGCAAGGCGTCGGGATAACAGCGTCTTTTGCAAAACCAATATGGCCCGCGCTACCAACCTCACCATGTGCTCGTTTTGTGGCAAGAGCCACGCCGAGGTGCGCAAGCTGATCGCGGGGCCTGGCGTTTATATCTGTGACAGTTGCATCAACGTCTGCAAGAGCATCCTCGACAAGGAGCTCAACGAAGATGCGCGGCGGCAATCCTCCAACATCCGCGTGCCCAAACCGGCAGAAATCCGGCGCTCCCTTGATCAATACGTGGTCGGCCAGGACGTCGCCAAGAAGACGCTGTCTGTCGCGGTCCACAATCATTACAAGCGGGTGCTGCAAAATGCGTCGCCGGGCGATGCGTCCGCTGCTTTTCAGCCCGACCCGCTTGCGGACGTTGAGATTGAGAAAAGCAATATTTTGCTAATCGGACCCACTGGCTCCGGGAAGACGTTGCTGGCCAAAACGCTGGCCAGGATTCTGGATGTGCCATTTTGCATCGCCGACGCGACGACGCTGACCGAGGCCGGCTATGTCGGCGAAGACGTCGAAAACATCATTCTGCGACTGCTTCAAAACGCTGATTACGACGTGAAACGAGCCGAGATCGGCATCGTTTATATTGACGAGATCGACAAAATCGGGCGCAAAACGGATAACGTAAGCATCACCCGGGATGTGTCCGGGGAGGGAGTGCAACAAGCGCTTTTGAAGATTTTAGAGGGCAGTACGTGCAATGTTCCGCCCCAAGGCGGCCGCAAACATCCGCATCAAGAATATATCCAGGTCAACACCGAGAAGATTCTTTTCATTTGCGGCGGCGCGTTTATCGGACTGGACAAAATCATTCAAAAACGCATCGGCCAGAAAGTGATGGGCTTTGGCAGCCCCACCCTCGAAGTGGAGGAAGCTTTGCGAAAGCAAGCCATCCGTTACGTGGAACCGGAAGACTTGCTCGCTTTTGGAATGATTCCCGAATTCATTGGACGTCTGCCGGTTGTCAGTTCGCTCGATGCGCTAACCGAGGAAGAAATGGTTGCCATTCTGACCGACACAAAAAACGCGATGGTGAAGCAGTACACAAAGCTTTTCTCAATGGAAGGGGTGCGTTTGTCGGTCACCAAAGATGCCTTGCGCGCGCTGGCGGCTCAGGCAGTCACAAAGGGGACAGGCGCGCGCGCTCTGCGTTCGCTGCTCGAACGGATAATGCTCGATATCATGTACGATGTGCCGAGTCGCGAAGATATCGCCGAAGTCACGATCAACCGGGCGGTGGTGGAGGGCAAAAAGCTGCCGCTAATTCGCAAAAAACAAGACAAGTCGGCGGCGTAGCCTCGAAGGATTTCGAGGCAAGTTAAAGGTTAAAAAGCGTTACAAGGTTAAAAGGTTACGGTTTGCCTTTGTAACTTTTTAACGAATTTCCTTTGATGCGCGTCACCCTCGTCAACACCGGCACCGAGCTTTTGCTTGGCGATGTTCAGGACGCGCATCTCGCGTTTATCGCTCGCGAGATTCTTCCGTTAGGTCTGCGCATCGAGGAGCGGCGCACGGTGCCAGATACCGAAGCGACGATTCGGCGTACGCTGGGTGAGTTGCTTCCGGCTTGTGAAATTCTTTTCGTGACCGGCGGCTTGGGCCCAACCGACGATGACATCACGCGAGAAATGGTTGCCGATGTACTTGGATTAGAATTGCGTCAGGATCCGCAGTTGCTGAGTTCGCTTCAGCAGAGACTTCAAACACGCGGAATCAAATGGACTGCACGCATAGCCCGTCAGGCGGATGTGCCGGCGGGCGCGCAAGTTCTTCCAAACCAAAACGGCAGCGCGTCTGGACTGTACTTGAAGGCGAAGATTAATCCCCGCATTACGTCACCACATCTCTTTGTCCTGCCGGGGCCGCCGCGCGAGCTTCAGCCCATGTTCCAAGCATCTGTTATGCCGATCTTGCGCTCGATCGTACCCGCCTCGGGATTACTGGAGCGGCGGCTGTACAAGATCGCCGGAGTGGGCGAGTCGCTCGTTGAAGAAGCAATCAGCGGAAAACTTATGGCGGTCCCGGGAATTGAGCTCGGTTATTGTGCGCGCCCAGGCGAAGTCGAAGTGCGTATTATCGGAAAGGCTGAGGCGATCGAACAGGCGGATGCTATTATCAAATCCGCGCTGGGGCTTTCGATTTTCTCTACAGCGGATGAAAGCCTGGAGGAAGTGATCGTGAAGCTTCTCGCGAGCCGGAATCAAACGCTGGCGGCCGCAGAATCGTGCACTGGCGGATTGATCGCAAACCGCATCACTAATGTGCCGGGCGCGTCGAACGTTTTTATTGCTGGCTATGTTTGTTACGCCAATCAGGCCAAGTCCGACATGTTGAATGTGGATCCAAAGCTCATCGAAGAGCATGGCGCTGTGAGCGAGCCTGTCGCGCGCGCTCTCGCCCAACATGCCCGCGCCTGTGCAGAGTCCGACCATGCTCTTGCAACAACTGGAATTGCAGGGCCAACCGGTGGATCGCCGGAAAAACCAGTCGGAACGGTTTACGTGGCGCTGGATTTAGCAAAGTCGGAAACGATCGCGAGAAAGTTCTTTTTTCCAACTGATCGGGAAACCTTTAAGGAGTTGGCGGCGCAGGCCGCGTTTGATTTGTTGCGTCGGAAATTACTTGCTACGAGCTAACGCTCTTGTCATGTCGAGCGAAGTCGAGACATCTATTGCTGCTTGATATCGAGATTCCTCGACCCCGCTCGGAATGACAACCCGAAAAACCTAGTAATCGCCCACGTCCACAGGCGTGCCCACCTTTGCGTGGTCGTAAAATAATTTTGCGCCGTCGGTCGATTGACGGATACAGCCATGCGAAGCGGGGTAGCCGGGCAAAATTCCAACGTGCATACCGACGCCTTCGTCGGTCAAACGCAGGAACCATCTCATCGGCGCGCCGGCGAAGTGCGTGCCGCTCGGAGCTGAATCGATCCGGGCGCTAACT
>CATPBS010000145.1 GCA_955652715.1 uncultured Candidatus Udaeobacter sp. | reverse complement strand
GATCAACTGCAAGCTCACTTGCCCTGCGCCACGATCGGACGGCAGATCATTGTGCTCGAGCAAACTGGTTCGACAAACGACGCGATTTTGCACGTCGCGGGTGCAAATTCGAAGGAGGGTTTGGTTTTGTTTGCCGAACATCAAACGGCCGGGCGCGGTCAGCGTGGCAACCGGTGGGAATCCGCGGCGGGAAAAGGGCTTTGGTTTTCAATCCTTTTGCGACCTAAAATCCAGATCAACGACTCTGGGCGGCTCACGATTTGGGCGATTGAAGGTATTTCGGACGTCATTCGAACCGAGTTTTCTCTCGAAACCGCGATTAAATTGCCTAACGACATTCAGATTCAGGGATCCAAAGTAGCTGGCGTGCTGGTGGAAATGCGCGCGCAAGAGAAGGCACCGCACCTGGCTATTGTGGGAATCGGAATTAACGTGAACCAGTCGGTAGAAGATTTCCCACCAGAATTGCAAAGCCGCGCGATCTCACTTGCCATGGCGCTGCATCGGCCAGTTGATCGCCAGCAGTTCGCGATCGCCGTGCTGCGCCATCTGGATCGGACTTATCGCGAAAAACTTGTTACAGGAGTTACAAGGTTAAAAAGTTAAAAGGTTCGTCGCGTCGGGTTGTACCGTTGCAAACTTTGTAACTCTTTTAACTTTGTAACGTCTTTAACCACTCCCGGTAGATGTGCGGCGAAATCTCCGATGGCTTGATTTCGCTGCGTCCGCCCCAGAAAACGTTTGTGTAAGAAACTGGAATCCCACTTGAGCGAAGATGCCGATCAATCGTCCCTTTGTGATCCAGGAGCAATTGTTTATCTGTGCCGTGCGCCACAGCCATGATGTTGACATTCTTAAATTCCGGGCCGGCCTCGCGCCAGTAGCAATGCGTCAGGATATGATGACGGCCCACCTCACCCCCCGCTTCAATTTCGCGGCCGCGCGGCACTGCCCAATGAAATAGCGCGTTGAACCGGGTGACACGCACGCCGCCCGCCGATGGTTTGACATGCTCGAGAAAAGTTGAAAAACGTCCGATGATTTTTCGTGCACTCAATTCTTCCGCCACGCGATAGAATTCTTCCACTGACACACCAGCTTCCCTCGCGCGCGCAATCCACGGTGACAGCCTGATCTCTTCGGGAGTAAATTCGCGCTTAAGCGTAAGCAGGACATTCCATTCGTGGTCACTAAGATCGACAATCTGCACAGGAATCATTTTTGCCGGCTGATCCGCCTTGCTGCCCGGCTCGATCGTTTTCCGGCGAACGTGCCCGACGCCGAGAGTGAAAATTCCTTTTGCAGGCATCAAACGAAAACGCTCCGCACCGACTTTTTTTGCCAGCAATTCGCAATGCGCTTGCAACGAAAATCCCTGAGGAGCCTTGACAGTGGTCCAAAGTTTGTAGTCCGACCCGGCGCTGACAGTATCGGTGGAGCGCAGCACGACATGACCCGAAAAAGGATCCTGCCGAAACATCCAGTCGAACGCGGTGTCGATCCTATCCTCAGGAACTTTCCATGCTACGAGCGCGCCCTCAGCCAGATTCGTTGCAAGCAAAGTTTGACGAACGCGGCGGATTGTTCCTGCACGCAGCATTGCGGCGATCCGCGCCATCACTACGTCGACACTAATGCCTGAGCGCTTCGCAATCTCCTCGAATGGCTCGCGCACAAATCCTTCAATTTTGTCCTCCGATATTCCGAGAATCTTCGCATTGACTGGATCGTTATGCTCAACGGGCAGCATGCCAATTAATCCGCCGCGCTGGCAAACTTGTCCAACCGTCTGCGCCGCGCTTTTTAGATCGCGCAAATAAACACGGCTGCAAAGTGACAACTAGTGCCGGCGAGCACGAACAGATGCCAGACAAAATGGGCATAGCGCAGTCGCTCGTTCGCGAAAAATAAAGTGCCCGCCGTGTAAGCGATGCCGCCGGCGATTAACCACAACAGCGCCGACCACGGAATTGCCAGCGCAAGCGGACGTATAAAGATGAGCGCAAGCCACCCCGTCCCGAGATACAGCGTCATCGCAAGTTTCCGATGACGAAGCGGGCCGCGTGTTGTTTTCATGACGACGCCGAAAAGCGCGAGGGTCCAGACGATGCCGAGCATGGTTAAGCCGCCAGCGCCACGCAACGGACCCAGGGCAAATGGCGTATATGTTCCCGCGATTAACAAAAAAATCGCCGAGTGATCTAGTACTTGAAGGAGGGATTTCACGTGCGTCTGCGGCCAGGCGTGATAGAGCGCCGACCCCAGGTACACGAGCAACATCGTCGCGGTAAAAACGATCGTAGCGATGAGGAAAGAGATACCGCCATGGTGGAACGCAGCCAGAAGCAGAATTGGCGTGCCGATCATCGCGCCCAAGAGTCCCATCCCGTGGCTGATACTATTCGCTATCTCCTCGCCGGCTGATTGTGTCCGGCTCCGCAAGCGCAGCGACTCGTCATTAGCATTCATCGCACGGCATTATGCAACGCGCATCGAGCGGGTTTTGCCAAGCAAAAATGGTGACGTGCTGTCCGGCGTTGGATGTTGAACGTTGAGCGTTAGGCGTTGAACGTTTGCTTGAATGCTAAAGGCGATCTTTTTCGACGCAGTCGGTACGCTCTTCAGCTTGACGAAAACTGTAGGTGATCATTACGCCTACGTCGGCCGCGAAGTCGGATTAGATCTCGATGCGCAAGCTCTGGAGCGTGCATTTTACGCAGCCTGGAACCAAATGCCGCAACGCGCCGCCATCGACAGGCCGCGCGAAGACGACGACAAACACTGGTGGCACGAACTGGTCGATCTTGTACTCGACCAGTTCGTGCCACCAGTGTTTGTCG
>CATPBS010000144.1 GCA_955652715.1 uncultured Candidatus Udaeobacter sp. | reverse complement strand
TGCGTAATCTTCACCGAAAAATCCCGGTCAATGTTGCCGTGCTCCAAGTGTTCGCGGGGAAAGTCGTGCGCCTTTGTTTAGAATTGCAAAAGCGGAAACGAACGGATTTGAGGAAGTTACGGAACGTTTTCGTCTGGCTCATTTCCGATCGCCGGATGTCGCGGTTGCATCGGCAGTTTCTCGGCCAAGTGGGTCCGACTGACGTGTTAACGTTTCAACACGGTGAAATTTTTATCAGCGTCGAGACGGCAAGACGACACGCTCGTGTGTTTGGAAACCCGCTCGTGCGCGAGCTCCAGCTGTACATCGTCCATGGCCTTTTACATTTGCACGGATTCGACGATCGAACGTCAGCCGACGCACGCAAAATGAAGAGCGCCCAGGAAAGAATTCTTCGCTGGGCGTTACAAGTCCCTTTCTTGGATGATTAACGAGTGGCACCTCCGAAGCGCCAAGCTCCAGAGAACCTCTAATCATCAAATTCCAAAACATTACGCGCTACGATTTTGAAGTGTGTTTTGAACCTTCACTGAATCGTTAAGCTTGGAATCTGGAGCTTTCGCAGGTTTGAACTGAGGGCGCTGTATGGTAGCCTTTTGAACATGAGTTGCGGGCTATCGCAGGATAGCGGGTGCGTGGCGCAGATCAAAGAAATCAAAAGGCTCACTAGAGTCTGGAACGAGAAGACGGGAACCATAACGACGGCGGAGCCTGGGATCGAAAAAGAGACGCGTCCTGAAGAAGGGCTCGATATTCCGTGGCAGGTGGTAGTCCACAACGATCCGGTGAACTTGATGAGTTACGTGACGATGGTTTTCCAACGGGTCTTCGGCTATCCACGCGAGAAAGCAGAGAAACACATGTTGGAAGTGCATCAAAAAGGCCGATCGATTTTGTGGAGCGGCATGCGGGAACCGGCCGAGCTTTATGTGCAACAACTGCACGGTTATCTCCTGCTCGCCACGCTGGAGAAGGCTTACTGATATGGAAATTCGCCGGTGTAACGACCAGATCGAACTCTCGGAGCTGGACCCCTTCCTTGCCGAATTGCTTCGGCAAATTCCGGCAAGCGCCGACGCGGGCGGTGTTCCGGCTGCCGAACAACGCCTCTTCAGTCCTCCAACAACCGGAAAAGAAACCGAGATTTGTGCGGAATGGAAGATGTACGTTGAACCCGAGTTGCGGTGTCTCTTTCAGACGGCGACGCAGACCGTGGCGGCCGATTTGGAGCAACTAAATGGCAACGAAAAAACTTTTGTAAACCGCACCCTGCGCTTTCCTTCCAAACATGCCGATGCCTGGTTGAATGCGCTCAATCAGGCGCGCCTCGTCATAGTCGCAAAAAATAACTTCACCGAAAATGAGCTGAACGACCACTTTCGCTCACCAATCGGATCGCGCCGGGACTTGAGTCTCTTTCAAGTGAACTTCTACGGTTTTCTGCAGGAATTTATCCTGCGCGAGCTGGAGAGTTGAGAGAACGCAGGTCCGAGTGGTCAGGCTTCCTGCCTTGCTTTGACCATCGCCATCAGCCGTTCTTTGATTGCGGCAGATGCTTTCGCCGGACGCAAACTCAGCGCAAATGCTTCATGCAATGCGTAACATTTGGTGATGAATTCTTCGCCCTTTTTCCCGAATTTCTTCCGCGCTTTCTCAAATTCCTCTAACTCTTCTGCCTCCAGCGCGCCGATAACATAGAGCCGCGACTGGTTCTGGAATTCGCTAAAGTTCATCTCTCAACTCCTTGAGCCCGTCATAAAGTTTTTTAAGTCCTAGTTCCAGCCTCGTTTTTACCGTGCCTAACGGTGTATTCGTTTTTGCCGCGATTTCGCGCTGGCTCATGCCTCTAAAAAATGCGAGATCGATTGCCTGCTGTTGGGGCGGTGGCAGGCTACTTATGACTTTGCGAATGAGGACGCGCGTGTCGCCCAGCAAGATTTCTTCCTCAGTCGCGTTATGCACCCACGCATCAGGCTGCTGTTCCGTTTCGTTTTGCAGGCGTTCCTCCGCACGCGCATAAGCCTGCTTCTTGCGCAGGCCATCAATCGCGCGACGCCGGGCCAGTGTAACCATCCAGCCGAGCGGTTTGCCCTTTTGAGCAGAAAAATTTTTCGCCTGGTTCCAAATCTCCATGAAAATCTCCTGTAACAGATCATCGGCCTCGGCTTCATTATGAATCACCCTCAGGATAAGCGCCTTCAAAATGCCGTTGTAACGATCGTAGAGTTGAGACAGGGCATCAGCATCTTCAGCTTGGATCGCCTTCATCAATTCTAAGTCGCTCGGAGCCCCAGGCTCTAGTTGCGGTGTGGCAGAAGGCAGGTGCGCTCGGGATTTTGCGAGCCGCACCCGTTTCTTTGGCTTGGAGCGCGTGGAAGCAATTAGTTTGGAGCGTCCCATGTGTGATCAGGAATTGCAGGAATCAGAAATAGGATCGAGTGCAGGATCGCAATCGCGTGTCTTTAATCTGCGCCGGCGACTTCGTCCACGAGTTTTCCAAACAGAGCGCACAAGTCGCACGCGAACAACCTGATGCGTCACGATAAATCTTGACGCGTTGCTAGCAGCCTCACTACGCTCCCAAAAATCATATGAAATTAATTACATCCTTATTCGGCATTGCTGGCTTAAGCTTCGTCACATTAGCACTGGCCCAGGAAGAGCAAACGACCTCTCCGACACCTGAGGAGAAGCCATCCACGACCATTCAAGAAACTCCCGCCCCTGCACCTGAAACAACGACGGCTACAACACCTTCGGAACAGCCAGCGGCTCAGACAAAAGAAAAACCCAGAGCTCCGGCAGCAAACCAGAAACCCGCGGCTTCAGCGAAAGTGCGTTCGTCGGCTGCCGGTGCGCCGGCAAAAAAAGGTAGCGTGGAAGCGACGCTAAAGGACAACGAAAATAGATGGGAGGCATCTTACGCGGCTCACGATACCGCAGTTACTCAATCACTGGTCGCCAATGATTTCACTGGCGTTCATTGGGACGGAAGAGTGATGGGCAAGTCCGGTGTTATTTCTGAGATCAAAAAAGATAAGGACACTTACAAGTCTGCCGTGAATGAAAAACTTGCGGTGCACAGCTACGGATCAGTTGTCGCAGTCGTCGTCGGCACTGCGCGTGAAAAGGGCACGACCAAGGATGGCAAGCCATTTGATCGCACGTTTCGTTTCACCGACACTTGGGTGGAGCGCGGCGGCCAATGGCAATGTGTCGCAAGCCAGGTAATGAAGACCAAGGGATAGGCATATTAGCGCATAGATCTTGTGAAAGCGGCCACGGCAGCGTGGCCGCTTCTTGTTCGGCCGAAGGAGATGCCGAACCTGCAGGACCGACGACGAACCGTTGATTGCGCGCCGCGTTTTGTGCGTCAAAAGTTAATCGTATGGCACAAGGGCCCAATGACACATCTACCGATCCCCTTTGGTACAAGGACGCGGTCATCTATGAACTGCACGTTAAAACTTTTTGCGACAGCGATGGCGACGGAATGGGTGACTTTCGCGGCCTGATTGAGAAGCTAGATTATCTCCAAGACTTAGGGGTCACCGCCATCTGGCTGCTGCCTTTCTATCCGTCCCCTCTGCGCGACGACGGCTATGACATCGCCGACTATTTTGACGTCAATCCGAATTTCGGCACGCTCGACGATTTCGGCGCGCTTTTGGACGCGGCGCACCAGCGCGACCTGCGCGTCATCACGGAATTGGTAATCAATCACACTTCAGATCAAAATCCGTGGTTCCAAAAGTCGCGGCGCGCTGTTGCTGCGACCGGCGTCGCTGGCTCCGGCCGCGCAGAAGCGACAGCCCAGAGCGTGCTTACTGCCGGCATCTCAAACGACGACCTTGCCTATAAGGACTTCTATGTCTGGAGCGATACGCCGGAAAAATACAAGGATGCGCGAATCATTTTCAAAGATTTCGAAACATCCAATTGGGCGTGGGACCCTGTCGCAAAAGCATACTATTGGCATCGGTTTTATTCTTATCAACCAGACCTGAACTTTGATAATCCGGCTGTGCACGATGCGGTGGAGAAGGTCTGCGACTTCTGGTTGTCCATGGGTGTAGACGGGCTTCGTCTCGACGCGGTGCCGTACCTGTACGAGCGGGAAGACACCAACTGCGAGAATCTAGCCGAAACGCATGAGTATCTCCGCAGGTTGCGCGCTCATGTCGATGCGAAGTTCCCGAACCGCATGCTGCTTGCAGAGGCGAACCAATGGCCGGAGGACGCCGCGGCTTATTTCGGCAAAGGGGACGAGTCGCACATGAGTTTTCATTTTCCGCTCATGCCGCGCATGTTCATGGCACTGCAAATGGAGGATCGCTTTCCGATTATCGACATCATGGAGCAGACGCCGCCGATCCCCGAGAAATGCCAGTGGGCGATGTTTCTACGCAACCATGACGAGCTCACCCTCGAGATGGTCACGGACGAGGAGCGCGATTACATGTATCGGGTTTACGCCACCGATCCACACGCGCGGATTAACCTGGGCATCCGCCGGCGGCTCGCTCCGCTGCTCGCAAACAGCCGCCGCAAAATTGAGCTGCTCAACACGCTGCTCTTCTCAATGCCTGGCACGCCCATTATCTACTACGGAGACGAGGTCGGCATGGGGGACAATTTTTACCTGGGCGATCGCAATGGTTGCCGCACGCCAATGCAGTGGAGCCCAGACCGGAACGCGGGATTTTCCAAGGCAAATCCGCAGCAGCTTTATCTGCCGGTCACGATCGACCCAGAATATCACTACGAAGCCGTCAATGTGGAGAACCAGCAGAAAAATCTCTCCTCCTTGCTTTGGTGGACGCGTCGGGTCATCGCCATGCGAAAAAACTTCAAGGCGT
The DNA here is from genome assembly GCA_955652715.1 of uncultured Candidatus Udaeobacter sp. Lineage (GTDB taxonomy): Bacteria > Verrucomicrobiota > Verrucomicrobiia > Chthoniobacterales > UBA10450 > Udaeobacter. Next base: position 13,219 of record CATPBS010000144.1, on the reverse strand, counting down.
TCTCACGCGGCTCTCTTGAGTTTCTCTACCCAGATAATGCGAAAGTTCTGGCGTTCCTTCGCCGGTGGGAAAACGAGACCATAGTGGTGGTGGTGAATCTTTCGCGGTTCGCGCAGTCGGCGGAGTTGGATCTGTCGCGGTTTGCGGGGTGCGTGCCGATGGAAGTTTTTAGCCGCAATCTGTTTCGGCCAATCAGGAAGTCGCGCTACGTCATCACGCTTGGCCCGCACGCGTATTACTGGTTCGCGCTGCAAGCGCCGACCGACGCTCGCCGTTCAATGAAGAAACGTGTTGTGCCGATACTGAAAGCGCCGGCTCAGCTGGAGAGCCTGCTTCACGATAGTCAGCGAGAACAGCTCGAGCGCGAAATCTTGCCCACGTATATCCGCAGCTGCCGCTGGTTCGGTTCGAAGGCGCGAACTCTTCGCCATCTCAAGGTGATCGAGCAGCTTCCTATTTCCGCGGACGCGGATGGCGCGCAACTCTGGTTCATTGAGATTAGCTATCTGGATGCTCCTACGGAAACGTATGCCATCCCGGTAAAGATCGCCTCGGACGACGTGGCGCGCGGAGTTTCGCAGAATGCGCCGCACGCGATCATTGCGCGTTTCGCAGGCGGCGATGGAGCAGTTTTGTTCGACGCGATCTGGGACGCAACGTTTCGCTCCCAATTATTCGAAGCGATCGTGCGCCGCCAAGCGATGAAGGCGCGGGCTGGCAACTTTGTAGGCGTCATCGCCAGCAGATTTGACGGAGATCAAAACGTTATCTCTGGTAATTCACAGGTGGTGAGTGGAGAGCAGAGCAACTCGTCGATGCTCTTTGATAACAAATTTTTCCTTAAACTCTACCGCAAGATCGAGGACGGCCTAAATCCCGATGTCGAAATCAACCGGTTCCTAACAGAACAGACGGATTTTTCACACGTGCCAGCATTCATCGGTGCGATTGAATATCGGCGGGCAAAAGCAGAGCCGGCCGTCGTCTGCATGTTACAAAGCGCTGCTGCAAATGAAGGCGACGTCTGGACACGCACTGTAGACGCGGTGGGTCGGTATTATGAGCGGGTACTGGAGCGCAAAGCCGGGCTTCAGAATGAAAGCACGCCCCCCGGTCCGCTACTGGAAGAGCTGATCGGCGGCGTTTACCCTGAAAAAGTGAAGCTCTTTGGGCAACGCACCGGCGAATTGCATCTCGCGCTGGCGTCATGCCAGGATGATCCTGCGTTCCGGTCTGAGCCATTCAACGCCATGGCGCAGCGTTCTGTTTACCAGACAATGCGCACAACGTTGCGGCGGACGTTTACCCTTTTGGAAAAGAAATTGCCAGACCTCTCCGCAGCATTTCGAGATGAAGCAAAAGAGGTACTCACCGCGGAACAGGAAATACTCGCGCGCGAAAAACGGTTGCTCAATCGCCGCACCAACGCCGCGAAAATCCGGATTCACGGCGACTATCATCTCGGCCAGTTGCTTTATACCGGCAAAGATTTCGTCATTCTCGATTTTGAAGGCGAACCGGCGCGCGCGCTCAGCGAACGCAAACTGAAACGCTCCGCGCTGCGCGATGTCGCAGGAATGATGCGCTCCTTCCAGTACGCCGCTTATAGCGCGCTTTGGCAACCGGCCATGCGTAAACAAGACGTGCCATTCCTCGAGCGCTGGGCCGATCTTTGGTATCACCAGATGAGCAGCATCTTTCTTCAAAGCTATCTCAACACGACCACGGGCGCGATCTTCATTCCGAAAAACAGCGAGGACCTTCAAATCATGCTCGAAGCCTATTTGCTCGACAAAGCCGTGTATGAAATTGGGTATGAACTAAACCATCGTCCCAGCTGGGTCGTGATTCCTATTCGGGGTGTCAAACATATTTTGCAGGCGGTCTAAAGCTGAGCCACAGATGAACGTTTCTGTTTCCACATCTGTGAAAATTTGTGTAAATCTGTGGCTCACGAAACAAGGGAGTACATCATGAACAATTATCTGGACGAAATCGATAATGACGTCGCGGCGAAGCATCTTTTGAAACATCCGTTTTATCTTGCGTGGACGCGCGGCGAGTTGAGCGCAGAAGCGCTCGCAGATTATGCGCGGCAATATTACCACCATGTCGCGGCGTTCCCGACGTATCTTTCGGCGGTACATGCGAAGTGCCATGATCAGGCTGCGCGGAAGCAATTGCTGACCAATTTGATCGATGAAGAAGCTGGCTCGCCAAATCATCCCGAGCTTTGGCTCCACTTTGCTGAAGCCATCGGCGTCTCTCAGCCGGATGCGCAAAACGCTGAAAAGTGGCCAGAGACAAAGAACCTGATCGACACGTTCCGATCAGTTTGTGGCGACGGATCGATAGCCGAAGGTCTCGCAGCTCTCTACGCGTACGAAAGCCAAATTCCAGCGATCTGTGAATCGAAAATCGACGGACTGAAGAAACACTACGGGTTCACCGATCCGAAGGACTACCAATATTTCGCGGTTCATATCGAAGCGGATCGCGAACATTGTGCTGCCGAGCGAAGAATGCTCGACGCCTACGTCAACAAGCAAAATCTCGCGTCCATAAAAGCATCCGTGAACCGCGTTCTCGACGCGCTCTGGGAAACGCTCTCGGGCGTTTGCCGCCGCCACGAGATCGCGTGCTAACGCTAGGGTCCCGGAGTGCTTGACACAAGCACCCCTACACCTTCAGCGCGGTCGCAGAACAAGAAACGAACGCATCCGCTGTCTGCAAACAGATAAGACTTGCGGCTGGCTCGGATCAATTGAGGCAGCGATCTTATTGTAATCGGAAACTGACGCGACCGGCCGTTGATTGATTTCTTCAATCACATCCCCTTTTTTCAATTCCGCCGCGCCACTGTCAGGATCGACGCCGGTCACCAGTACGCCTTGCACATTGCTAGGCAAATCTAGCTGACGCGCTGTCTGGGGAGTCAACTCATCGACGTGAATCGACGCCAGCGGACCACTGCTTGCTCCTTGATCGTTCGGTTGCTCCGAGGATTCGGGCTGAGATTGGCCTTGCCGTGGCGTAGCCTGGGCGGTTCCGTAATTGGCTGGCTGCTCTTTGACCTGAGTGGTCACATTCAGCGGTTTGCCATCGCGTATGATTTCGAGTTCAACATTCTTATTCAACTCTGTTTGCGCCACCATGCTCCTCAGCGCATTTATATTCTTCACTTCGCGACCATTGAATTTGCGGATCACGTCGCCGCGTTGCAATTTCGCTTGAGCTGCGGGCGACCCCGGCACTATTTGGTCAACAACCACACCTTCGTCGTCGGTGATGCTTTGTCCTGGCTGCAACGCTCGCGTCTGGATGCCAAGGTAACCGCGAATGATTCGCCCCTGCTTCAACAAGCTCTCGAGGGCGGTACGAATCATGTTCGACGGAATAGCAAAGCCAATGCCCGCGGAAGCTTGGCTAGGTGAAATGATGGCCGTATTGATCCCAATGACTTCGCCGCGAAGATTAATCAATGGGCCTCCGCTGTTGCCGGGATTGATTGCTGCGTTTGTTTGCAGGAGATCCCCGAACGCGTCGGTGCGGTTTGGCCGCATTTTCGAGCTGATAATGCCGTCCGTTACCGTCTCTTCGAATCCGAACGGATTGCCGATGGCCAAAACAAAATCGCCGGCCTGCACCGTGTCTGAATCGGCTAGCTTCAGCGGTTTGACGCCGGGATCGTCGATTTTGAGCACAGCCAGATCAACTTGAGAATCCGCACCCACCAGGCGCGCTTTTTTCGTCCGGCCATCGCTCAATTGCACTTCGATCTCATCCACCTGATCGACAACGTGATTGTTTGTAATGATGTGCCCCTCATTCGTCACAATTACGCCGGAACCGAGCGAACTTTGCACCAAAGCTTGGTCATTTGGATTCCGAAGTCGTCGCTGATTGCCGTAGAAAAATTCGAAGAGATCGAGCCCGCGTTCACGCGGTATGGTAATCTTCTTGGATGTTTTCACCGCGACGACGGACGGGATTACGCTGCTGATGAGCGCGCGCCGCTCCCGGTTCAAGGCTTCCAGCGAAGCGACTTGTTTCGAGTCCACGCTCGGCGCCGAGGCCAGCGTGTACTTTTCCGGCATGTGCCTCGACCGTAGTTTCAACGCTCCGTGTTTGAGGCGGTAATCGTACAGCAGGGAAATTCCCGCGCTGATCAGCAGAACAAACAACAAGAATTTGGCGAGATTTTTCATTAGCTGACGCTGGAGAAAGTGTGTCCCCGTTGTTCGACAATTAAACGCCGAAAACGTTGATTCTCAGGCGACTCCAGACGCGGATCTGCCTCGAAGATCAACACGGCGGCCGCGCGCGCGCGTCGCATCAAATGCGCGTCGCTCTTCAAGTTCCCGATCTTAAGCGCAGGCAGCCCGCTTTGCGCCGTGCCCAGCAAATCGCCTGGGCCACGCAATTCCCAGTCCGCTTCGGCCACTTCAAAGCCGTTACTGGTTGTTTCCAAAACGGCGAGCTTTGCCGAAGTCTCCTTTACCTGAGCGGAGGTCAACAAGATGCAATATGATTTGTGCTCTCCGCGGCCGATCCTTCCTCGAAGCTGATGCAGTTGCGCCAGACCAAAACGCTCCGCGCCTTCAATCAGCATCAAGCTCGCATTAGGAACATCGACGCCGACCTCGAGCACCGTCGTGCTGATCAACGCGCTCGTCTCGCCGCGCCGAAAGCGCTGCATAGTCTGCTGCTTCTCCTGCGCCGGAATTCGGCCGTGAAGCAATTCGCAGCGAAACGGATGCAAGCGTTCTCGCCACACCTCGTACTCCGCCGCTGCCGCTTTGACGTCCAATTTTTCGGTTTCATCAATCAATGGATAGATCACGTAGAGCTGGCGGCCCGTTTCCAATTGGGTCCGCAAAAACGTAAGGACCTCGCTGAGCTTCGACTCATCACGTACAGCCGTGGTGATTTTTCCCCGGTTCCGCGGCATCTCATCGATTGTTGAAATGTCGAGGTCGCCGTAAATCGTCATTGTAAGCGTGCGCGGGATCGGCGTCGCGGTCATCACGAGCACGTCGGGCGCCGGTTCGCGCATTATTAATCTGGCGCGCTGAGCAACTCCAAACTTGTGTTGCTCATCAATGACAACTAACCCGAGATTCGAAAATGAAACCGATTCGTAAATCAGCGCGTGGGTGCCGACGATGATCTGGCGCTCGCCGCTGGCAAACAACGGTAACGGTCCGCTCTCTTCCTGTCGCGTGCCCGTTCGCAACGCAATGCGCACACCCAGCGGATCGAGCCAGCGCCGCAACACATCGTAATGCTGCTCGGCTAGAATTTGCGTCGGCGCCATGAACGCAGCCTGATATCCGCCTTCCACCACCAGAAGCATGGCCGCTATGGCGACCAACGTTTTGCCTGAACCAACGTCGCCTTGCAGCAAACGATTCATCGGATGCGTTGCACCAAGGTCGCGCCGAATTTCGGCGATAACCTTCCGCTGTGCTCCAGTTAATTCGAACGGTAGCGACTTCAGAAATGTGTTCAACAATGCGCCCGGCCCGCAGTGCGCCTGGCCGGTGCGAATCGACGCATCGGTGCGTCGCGATGCAATTAGGATTTGCATCGCAAAAAATTCGGAGAGAACCAAGTGCTCGCGGGCTCCACCTTGCTGCTCCCAACTTTCCGGGAAATGGAATGCGCGAATCGCTGCCGCGCGTGTCATGTCACCGTTCATGAGCGCGCGCGGCAATAATGTTTCGAGCGACTGATCGGCAACTTCCTTCAAAAGCCGATAAACCATGCTCCGCAACACGCGCTGAGAAAGACCCTCGGTGGCGGGGTAGATGGGCGTGATCCTGCGAAAATGGATCGAAATTTCTTCATCGTTCTCGATGACCTCAAACTCCGGATGATCCATGCAGATTCGCTTTCCGCGCAGGCGCGGCTTTCCAAAGACGACGATGCGCTGGCCGGTCGCGATCATTTTTTGCACGTAATGCAGGTTGAACCATCGGCACACCAGAGGCTCGCTTAAAGCATTTGGCTGCGATTCTTGCAGCGTTGCCTGAAAAATTTTCTTCCATCCGCCAAAACGGCGCAGTGAAGTTTTGATTACCTCGCCGCAAAGACAAACCGGAACCTCGCTCTCCTCGCGCGGAAAATGCGGAAACTCGGTGCGATCTTCGTGCCGTCGGGGAAAATGACTAAGCAAGTCTTCTACCGTCTCAATCCCGAGGCGCCGCAGTGCGAGTAAACGCGGACGCGGAATCCAATTGAACTCCGACAATGGCTGCGAGATTTCCATCACTCTATTGGCGCAGCCTGTCGCACTGCTTCGACGTGCATTGCAACCAACGTTTCACCCTCGTATTCATCTGCGCGAATCCGGAATGCGACGTCCCACGGCGCCGGTGGCAATTGATTCGCCGCGCCGTTGAAATAAACCGCGCGGCGATGCCTGCCACCCTGGCGCAGCCGAAAGATTAGATGCTTTTCATTCAGCACTCGCGGCGGCGCAACCGGCTCGACTTCACGCGCAAGAAACAGCGGCTGCGGATTCCCGTTTCCAAATGGCTGCAACATTTCGTGCCACCGCAGAAAATCCACATCAATCTCCGTGAACGCCAGCTCATGGTCCAATCGCACGCAAGGTTGCAACGCTTCTTCGGAAAGAAGCTCGCGCGCAGCATTACGAAATGCTGCGGCAAACCGCTCGAAATTTTCCTCGCGCACTGCTAACCCGGCCGCCATCTCATGTCCGCCGTATTTGTCGAGGCAATCAGCACAACGATTCAGCGCTTCGATCAAGTTCAATCCTTCGATACTTCGTCCGCTTCCCTTGCCCATTCCGTTCTCGTCGAAACCGATCACAATCGCGGGCCGATGATATTTTCGAACGATCCGTGAGGCTACGATCCCGAGCACTCCGGGGTGCCAGCCACGCGCGCCGACCACGATAGCCGCATCACGCGCACCATCGAACTCAATGTCGATCTTCTCTGTGGCTGCGACGAAGATTTGTGTTTCCACTTCCTGGCGTTCGCGGTTTTGCCGGTCGAGCTCCGCTGCGAGCAGTGCTGCTTCGTTTTCGTCGTCAGTGAGCAAGAGGCGCAAGGATTTTTCCGCCGTGCTCAAACGCCCCGCAGCATTCAACCGCGGGCCAAGCCGGTAGCCAATGTCTTCGGGCAAAATGCGGGGTCGCAAGCCGGCGACTTGCATTAATTTCCTTAAGCCGATGCGCGACGTCCGCTCGATCTCGATCGAGCCGCGCTGCACCAGAACGCGGTTCTCGTCACGCAGTGGCACGATGTCGGCGACCGTGCCGAGCGCCACAAGCTCCAGTTTTGATCTTAGATCGAAATCGGGCACCGGCCGACTTTTTAGGAGTGCGTGACAGAGTTTGAAAACGATCCCGACACTGGAGAGATATTCGAAGCCACATTCCGTCACCTTTGGATTCACCATTGCAACGCAATCCGGTAATTGCGATTTCGGCTCATGGTGGTCGAGCACAATCACATCAACACCGCGCTTCTTAAGATCCGCAACCTCAGTTATTGATGAAGTGCCGCAGTCAATGGCAATGAGTAATTGCGGCCGACATTGTTCGAGACAACGCTCGACACTTTCGTGGCTCAAGCCGTAGCCCTCCTCGATGCGCAACGGCAAAAACAGTTCGGGCGCATTGCCATAAGCGCGCAACATTTCATCGAGCAGCGCCAGCGAAGTCACGCCATCCACATCGTAATCGCCAAAAACGACGATGCGTTCCTTTCGATCTATCGCAGCAAAAATGCGAGAAACCGCCGCGCGCATTTGCGGCAGCAAAAATGGATCGCCCAACGCGCTTAGACGCGGCCGCAGGAATCTTTCAACTTCTTCCGCACAACCAAACCCCTTCCGCGAAAGTAGCCGCGCGATGCATTCCGACCCGCAAATTTCACCCCACGAAATCGCGTCGCCATTTAACGCCTCACGCGACGCCAAAATCCATCGGCTTTGCGGCGTACAGGTTGTCGGCGACTCTGCACCAATTGGGTTGGCTTGTACGCGGCTGTGCACCGATCATTTTATTCGCGCAGGATTTCCTGACAAGATGCGCGCATCATGATGTCTACATCGAAATCACACTTGACTCGACAAGCAGCCATTTCCGATAAAAAACCATGACCAAAGCAACGTCGATGCTTGGGATTGCTGCCATGGCAGCAATTATCGCTAGCCGCGCAAACTACCTCCCCGGCGGTGCGACGGCAGAATCTCCCGCCGCTCAGAAAGATTACGAGCTGCTGTCCGGAACTTGGCAATTGACGCGCGGAGTAGTGAACGGAAAACCTGTTCCTGCAAGCGTAGCGCGAAATACAATCCTAATCACCGATCGCAACACGTTCCGATTTCCAAAGGCAAGTGGCATCGGCACGCATCCGGCGGGACACTTCACCGTCAATCCGAACACGAGACCCAAACAGGTGGATACAATAGCAGAAGGCGGACCGAATGCTGGTCAACTAACGCGCGGCATCTACGAGATTATTGACGCGACCCACAAACGCGCCTGCTGGGGTCCGCCCGGTGGCCCGCGTCCGACAGAGTTCAAGTCGCCTCCAGGAAGCGGACGAATCCTTCAGTACTGGAAAAAGATTGGGCCGGTGCCGTCGCGCTAATTTTTTAAGAGGCATCCAGAGTCGCACTGGTGACGTTCGATTGTTTGTCAGGAAAGGTCGGAGTTTTAAATGAGACTCATCCGCTGGCTAGCTGTCACTTGCATTGTTGTCCTGCTCATTTATGGCGCGTCACCTTACTTTTCGTTCTGGCGATTCACAGTGGCGCTACGATCTGGAGATAGCGCGGCGATCAGTTCGTATGTCGATTTTCCGGCTGTTCGAGCATCGCTAAAGAAGCAGCTTGTTGTGCGATTCACTCGCGCAAGAAGTGGTCGCAAGCGATGGAGTAACCTTGGGCCGACGCTGATCGACGCGATTATCGATGCGTATGCCACTCCCGATGGTATCGCGGCGCTTCTCTCCAATCCGGGAGCGTTGAAGAACCTTCAGACTCCGCAGCAGTTCCGGTTCTCAAGCGGGAAGGCTCAAGATTGGCCAAAAGTAAAATATGCGTTCTTCACAGGACCGCGCTCGTTTGTAGTCGATCGGGAGGGGATCAAACTCCGATTCCGTTTTACGGGCTCGGGCTGGCAGCTCAACGATATCGATCTTGGTTTGGGCGAGGCGAAGCGCTAATTCCTCACCACATCTGACCCGAGAAGAGAATAAGCGAGGCTGCCGGCTGAACACGCACGTCGTGGCTGTGCCGAGCTAAACGAGGTCCAACTCGAGGTCGCGCTTTGGAAGGAGATCGCATTGCACGGATCGCTTTGCGAAACTTCGCAAACCTTCCTTTTCCTTTTCTCCAAAACTGAATCGGAGATTTTCGCGGTAATAGCGAAACAAGAATTGCTGATCGAGTTTTAGGTGACCGGGGTCAGCGACCCCGGCTACAACTTCTGCGATTAGCTTGTTAAGATCGGCTAGATTTTCATCGTGCAAAGCGCACAGGCGATCGGCGACTCGTTTTAGATCAGCAACTTCGGGCCGAATCAGCCAGAGTGCGTACACGAATGGAAGACGGATGAGTTTCTTCCATTCCTCGCCGAGATCCCAAAAAGAAAATTCCTCAGCGTATTGTTGCCGAAAGCGGATCGCTTGATCTCCAATGAGAAGGCGCGCGCGACGCCCTGTTGGGAACATAGGCATATTGCCTGTGCGTCCAGCGGACATGTTCTCCGCTGCATCGCAGCCACCGGGTTGCAAACCCGCTGGGCGCACAGACTGCAAGTCTATGTTCCCAATCAGGCGAGGCCTTAGCGCCAGCTCGGCGAGGAGGCAGCGCAGAAGATTGACGGCGGTTTGTGATGCCGGGTCGAGTTCGATCTCCTCAATCTCGGAAATCTTTCCCCGGTGCGCGACCACGACGCTGTAAACCGGTCCGTCCGATGAAATGGAAACGTCGTCGACGATCCGGTAGATCGGGTTGCGCAGAAATTCGAAACTGGAGACAAGTGCGACATCGAGGTCACCCTTCGCCAATCGTTTGCATAGCGTCGATGGGTGATCGAACTCGACGTCACCTGGCCAGCCGCGAATCAGCGGGCGCGCGTTGAGATACTTTACGCAGCCGATTCGGAGTGGGTTCAAGTGATCAATTTGTAGGGCGTTTCTGTGAAACGCCAAAACAATCCAACGTCCGACACAGACGCCCTACAACGCGCGCCTGGCATTTACGCGCAGGCAAGCTCGGCTGGCGGCGAAGCTGTGCGTTTCTCAATCGTTGGACCGGCAGAGATACGGTGATAGTGGCTATCGCGCTGTACTGGCTCACGACCGGCTTCGCGGATGGCGTGTTCCAGTGCTGCAACAGTCTGTTGCTGCGGCGTGGTTGCGCCGGCCATGTGGAAAATTTTTTCCTCCAAAATCGTGCCGTGCAGATCGTCCACGCCGTAGCTAAGCGACACCTGTGCGAGAGGCAATCCCAGGCTGACCCAATAAGCCGTCAGATGGTCGATGTTATCCAAGTAAATTCTGCTGACCGCGAGATTGCGAAGTTGTTCGAATGCGGACGCACGCTTTATGTGGGCAAGGATCCCATGGGATTGGGACGGTTCGAAAGCAAAAGGAACAAACCCGGTAAACCCGCCGGTCTCATCTTGCAGTTGACGCAGTTGGCCCAAATGATCCACGCGCTGAGGAAGCGTCTCGATATGTCCGTAAAGCATGGTGCAGGTGCTGCGGCCGCCCATTGAGTGCCAGGTGCGATGCACATCGAGCCATTCAGCTGCAGTTTCCTTGCCGCGGCAAATTTGATCGCGCACGACTGGATCGAAAATCTCGGCGCCGCCGCCGGTGATCGAACCGAGAGCTGCTTCACGCAGCGCTTCCAGTGTATCGCGGATCGGCATGCGAAAGATTCGTTGGGCCAAATGACGAACCTCGATCGCGGTGAATGCTTTGATGTGCAGCTGCGGGTCCAGCGCGCGCAGCCTGCGTAAAAGATCCAGATACCAATCTTTTTTCAAAGTGGGATGCAGTCCGCCCACCATGTGCACCTCAGTGATTCCGAGGAGAAGCGCGTCACTCACCACGCGGACAATTTCATTGATCGCATATTCAAAGGCGTGTGCATCGCGTTTTTTTGCAGCAAACGCGCAGAACTGGCAGGAGAGGACGCAAATATTCGAGTAGTTGATGTAACGGTTATGGATGTACGTGGCGTAGTTGCCGTTCTTGCGTTCGCGCACCACGTTCGCGATCATTCCAAGGGCGTTAAGATCTTTCGCACTATAAAGAGCGAGAGCGTCCGCCTCTGAAATCCGCCGTTGCGCCTCAACTTTTTCAGCGATCGGCCTGAGTTCTTTCGGAATGAGTTGGTAATTCATGCGGAGCGTGAGAGTAAGGTCGTCGGCAGCCAAGCATGCACAGGCCGGTTCTGGCTTGCAACAAAAACCATGGCTCCGAGTCCTACAGCGCGATTTTTGTCCAGCTGCCATTTTTCTGGCAGGTTTTGTCCCGTGGGAACGTCTAAGTGACCGATGCCTGGCGACGATCGAGGAAACCGAGAGAAATCGGAAGAAAATGCTGACGACTTGCGTCTCATGCGACTGGTGGGTCGAGGCGATACCGGCGCATTCGAGGAGCTCATCGAAAAGCATCAAGCTCTGGTGGCAGGGACGGTGGCGCGAATGCTGGGGAGTAATTCGGACGTCGAAGATATCGCGCAGCAGGTCTTTATTCGAGTCTGGAAAAGAGCGCGCCGATATGTGCCACGCGCCAAATTCACCACGTGGCTGTTGAAAATTACGCGCAATCTGGTTTTCAATGAACTGCGCCGTACAAAGCGCCGCGCGCATGTTCCGCTTCAGTCGGAGCCGGGCGCAGAAGATCCACCGCTGAAGGATGAGATGAATCTCGCGCCGGATGCGACCCTTTTAGAGAGCGAACTTCAGCGAACAATCGAGGAAGCAGTGCTGCAGCTACCGGAAACGCAGCGGATGGCGCTGGTGCTGCGCAGGTATGAACAGCTTAGCTACGAGCAAATCGCCGAGGTCCTCGATCTCTCTGTTCCCGCTGTAAAAAGCGTTCTCTTTCGCGCGCGCTCAGAACTGCGCTCGCGGCTGAGTAAGTATCTCGCCTGAGCAGGAAAGGCTCGGCCGATTTCGTTAGCGCTCGATCACACGGCCCTGGACGCGCTTGATCTGGGTGTGATGGGTCAACACATGGACTTGCCCGTCGCTCCCGCGAAAAAATGCACTCAAAATCCAGCTAACGATGCTGATAATGATCGCGCCCCAGAACGCACTCCAAAAGCTATCAACATGGAACCCGACCACCACGCTCGGCACTACCAGCAGCAACAGACCGTTCAGGATAAGAATAAAAAAACCGAGTGTTACGAGAATGAGGGGCGCACTGAGGATTAACAGGAAAGGGCGAACAAACGCGTTTAGAATTCCAAGCAACAGAGATGCACCGATCAACGCCGCGACAGTGTCATAACGGATTCCGCGGATTACCGAGGAGGCAACCATCACGGCAATGGTTGTGACAGCCCAACGGAAAACGAAATGTTTCATACCAACAAGTAATTATGATTCTGCACCGAACACGGGTGAGAAACAACTTGCCAATCATCCGATGCGCAGTAAACGAATTTGAAATCATCAACACGAATCAAAACCGTGGCGAAAAAGAAGAAAATCTTCCAACCCGAAACTTCCGGTGGTGGACCGCCCGAGGCAGGCGGATCACCTGCCGAAATGAAAATCAAAAAGACGCCGGCGGTGCGCCGTCCATCGACGCGAAAGAGCGCAGTCGCCCACAAGAAAAGCGTGAGTGCAGCGAAAACAAAAGTCTCAAAGTCTTCTGAAGCGGCGCGAGGAGGGGACCCATCAGACGAAGCAATTCGTCTCCGCGCTTACTTCATCTCCGAACGCCGACGCAGATTTGGTTTGCCCGGGGACGCAGATTCCGATTGGCTTGAAGCGAAGCGACAGCTGCTCTTCGAGATTGCTCGCCGCTGAGGTGAGAACGTCAGTGGCAGACACGATGGACAACGCTCTGGTCGATTTAGCGCAGGCTCTGCGAGAACGCCTGGTAGTGATTCGAGACGAGCAAAGCCGTCGTGACGAAGAAAAACACCTCGCACGATTACGCGCCGTCTCAGAAAAGATCGAGAAGTTGCAAGCGGCGCTTCCGCAGCC